>NZ_JAAAHR010000129.1:0-28245 GCF_009908215.1 Nonomuraea sp. K271
CCCCCAGCGCCCCCGCCGCCGCCACCTTCAGGAATGCCCGCCGATCGAGTCCGCTCATCACTGTTACTCCCGTCCTTCTCACAGGGGCTAGGTGAAGCCATAGTGTTCAGTTGTCTTACGTGATCGTCAATAGGTCCTGAATACTTGTTTGACAATCCTTCGGGCTGATCACCAGGACTTCGTACAGGCCCAGCTCCGGCAGCCGTACGCGGCCCTCGGAGATCTTCAGGTCACGGCCCGCGCGCAGGGCGCGCACCCGCCGCTCCTCCGGCCACGGGAGCGTCAGCCACGACGGCCCGATCGGCACCGGGCGGCGGAAGCGCCGGTCGGCGTCGCCCGACCGGTTGAGCAGGTGGATCACGTGCCCGGCGGCCGAGCGGGCGGGGACGATCTCCACCTGTTCCGGCAGGTCCGTCTCCACCGCCAGCCCCTCGGCGGCGGCCAGCGCGCGGTCCGCGAACAGGTCCCGGTGCGCGCTCAGCCCGGTCTCCCGGTAGCCCCGGCCGACCGTCCACGGCATGAGCACGCCCGCGCCCTTGCCGTACCGGGCGCCCAGCCAGCCGGGATGGCCGGTCTCGCGGTGGCCGTGGCACTTCTCCGGCGGGCCGTACCTGGCCCTGGACAGCGCGAACAAGCCCGTCTCCGCCCGCCCGGCGGGCTCGACCACGTGGAAGGCGCCGATCACCGGCACCATTCCCCTGTCGCCGCGCAGGTGCAGCGAGCGGGTGGCCTCCTCGCTCTCCCTGCTCGCCAGGCGGCGGGTCACGGGCAGGCACGCGAGCTGCGCCACGTCCGCGTCGAAGCCGGCCGAGCCGGTGGCCAGCACCGTCCCTCCGGCCGCCGCGTACGCGTCGAGCACGCCCGCCGCCCCGATCGGGCCGAGATCCGGGAGCACGACCAGCCGGTATCTGGACAGGTCGCTCACCTGCAGCTTGTCCTCCGGCAGCACGTCGAACGGCACATGCCGCTCCAGCAGCGCCAAGTAGAGCCCCTGGAACTCGGAGACGGCCTCCGCGACATCGCCCTTCAGCGGGTCGGGGCGCACCAGCAGCGTGCGCGCCTCGGACACGAGATCCCGGTAGACGCCCGGGTGGTCGCGGTGGAAACGGGTGATCTCGCCCCCGATCTCCAGGCACTCGTACGGGCTGTCGCCGGGCGTCCCCATGACGTACGTGGACGGCACCGCTCCCCGGGAGATCGCCTGCAGCAGGTACTGGGCGAAGTGGTACGGCTCCTCCCCCGCCATCCGGTACGGCATGTCCACGAACCCCACCGAGTTGACCAGCACGGGCACGTCCGGCCGGTACGACTTGGCCGCGCTGACGTGCTCGCTGGTGCGGTGGTGCCACAGCGGCCGGCCGACGGCGTTGTTGGCCTCGTGGAAGACGATGTCGGCGTGCTCGCCCAGGATCAGCGCCGCGTCGGGGCGCCGGCCGGCGATCGCCGCTCTGATCCGGGCGTGCAGGTCGTCGAGCGTGTCGTGCGCGAACCTCCGCCAGCGCAGGTATCCGGGCGAGTCCCGGCCCTGCGGCAGGTCCCCGCCCACCTGCTCGGCGTAGCGGCGGGCGCAGGCCAGGCAGTGGCACACCCCCCAGTAGCGGCGGCTGTAGTCGACCTCGTTGAACGACATCCAGTTGAGGAAGAAGCCGTCGACCGCGTACCGGTCGAGCACCTCGCCGATCACCTCGAACAGCTTGACCTGGTAGTAGCCGCCGCTCGGGCAGACGCTCGTCAGGCCGTTGTAGACCTGGGCCGCGCCGTCGGGGGCGACGAAGCACCACTCGGGATGTTCCTCGGCCCGCCGGTGGTCGATCTTGGAGAAGTCCATGCGGGCCAGCACGCGCACCCCCCTGCGGCGGGCCGCCTCGACCGCGTCGCCCACCAGGTCACCCGACGGCCGCTCAGCGAGGTACGGGTTGCGCGTCTGGAAGTCCAGGCGGGTCGGGTAGTTGGACAGGATGCCGCCGACGCTGACAAGCCAGGCGTTCGCCCCGTACTCCTCCAGGTCGTCGAGCACCCGCTCCACGTCGAGCCCGGCGTCGATCTCGCGGAGGTTGGTCTGGAACATCCGGAACGGCTCCCGCCACCACGGCCGCCCGCTCATGAGCGCGTCCAGGTCAGGTGCACGACCTCGATGAGCTCGACCCCGGTCAGCGGCACCTCCGCGCGGCCGTCGCGAACCTCGGCGGCGGTCTCGGTGTCCGCGACCAGCAGACGCGCCGTGGCCCCCTGGGCGCCCGGCGGCAGGGCGACGCTGACCGTCTGCGGCGGCAGCGGGATCGTCTCCCTGATGGCGCCGCGCATGGCCATCGGGTTGTTCAGGTTGACCACGGTCACCGCGACGCCGTCCTCGTCGCGGCGTACGGCGAGGTCGGCCAGGCCGGGCCCGCGCACGGTCGCGGCCGGCTCGCCGCCGAGCGTCCACCGCACCGCGTTGGCGATCAACCGCCCGTGGTCAGCCTGGAGCGCCTCCCAGAAGACCGCCCCCAGGTCGAACGCGAAGTAGACCACCCGGCCCTGGCCCTCTCCGACGACGACGGCGGGGGCGTCCGGCTCCTCGCGGGCGTACAGCTCCTCCATCGGCAGGTCGGGAAAGTCCGGCACGAAGCGGAACGGCACCCGTGTGCCCTCGCGGGCCTCCACCCTCAGCAGCCGGGTGCCGCCGATGACGCGTCCGGCGCCCCCGAAGCCGGCGTTCACCGGGTGCTCGCCGGTCAGGGCGATGTAGTTGTTCTTCACCGGGCCCCGGACGGGCTGGACCAGGTCGACGCCCAGCACGTCGGCGAGGCCGAAGCCGTCGCGCGGAGCGCCGTGCTCGTCGTACAGGGACGACTGGTGCGCGGCCACCAGCCCGCCGCCGGCGGCCACGTACGCGCGGATCACCGCGCACTGCTCGTCGCTGAGCTGCTCGCTGTTGGCCAGGACCAGCACCTTGTACGGCCGCAGCCGCTCGGCGGACAACGCCTGGGCCGCGACCAGGTCGAACGGGATCCGCGCCTCCACCAGCGCCTGGTAGAAGCCGTCGTCATCGGGGGAGGTGTGCGCCGCCCCCGTCCGCAGCTGCCCGGTGGTGCTCGGGTCGAGCAGCGCGACCTCGGCGCTGACCGGCATCGCCGACAACACCGGCTCCAGCCGCGCGTGCAGGCCGAACGCCGTGACCACCGCAGGCACCCATCGGGGGTCGGAGACGGTGGCGTTGAACTTCGTGAACCACGGGAGCGCACCCTGCGCGAACCCGTCCACGATCCACGTCGTCACCTCCTCCGGCGGCGCCACGGAGTCCTTCCAGCGATGCTGGTGGTGCTCGGGCCCGACGGAGGCGATCAGCCCGACCGGCCGGTCGGGGAACAGCCCTCGGCTGCGTTTGGCGACCCGGCCCGCCACCCACGGCGCCTCGATACCGGAACGGCCCTGCTTGTCGACCACGAACATCGGACAGACCCGCTCGACCAGCTCCGGTTCGAGGTCGCGGGCGGCGAAGGCGCCCAGGTTGGGGATGAAGCGGGCGTGCGGCCGCAGGTCCTTGACGGCGGCGTCCCAGATCGACACCAGCTCGCTGAGCCTGCGCCGGCGCCAGGCCACGTAGACGGGCCAGGCGGGGTCGGACGGGTCACGCTCGCGCAGCGGCAGGTCGAGCCCGGTGTCGTCACGGAAGGAGCGCCGCGCGGCCTCGCTGTAGGAGATGCCGCTGTAGCCCTCCCACCGGTTGGCGAAGATCGCGTCCACGTCGTACTCGCGGACGATCTCGCGGGCCACCTCGGTGATGAACTCCCGGTGGTAGGCGCTGAAGGCGCAGGTCAGCCAGATGCCGGGATGCGACCAGTGCTCGATGGGCGCCCCCTGCGCGTCGCACGCCAGCCATTCGGGATGCGCCCGCGCGGCGTCGGCGTGCACGGCGTGCGGGTCCACCCGGGCCATGACGTGCATGCCCAGCCCTCTGGCGGCCTCCACGAGCGTGCCGAAGGGGTCGGTGTCACCGAGGTGGGTGCTGCGGTGGTGGAAAGGGATGCGGGTCGGATAGTAGGCGATGTAGCCGCCGGCACTGACGCAGACCGCGTTCGACCTGCTGTCGCGCATCACGGAGGTCCAGAAGTCGACATCGAGATGCGCCGGGTCGTCCTCGGCCAGCGTCAGCTGTGTCCAGCGGGTCGCCCTACGTGGCCAGTCGGATGTTCGCATCGTGACACACCTCTCCGTCAGGCTTGTTGTCAGACGCGGAACATTGTCAAACAAGAACTCAAGAGTTACAAGGATCGCAGTACGGGTTGATTTGACATCAAGTTGAGTTGAGGTTGCACGCTCGGAGAACCGATTTACGCCTTGAGGGGGAACATCCATGTACGCCGTCGTCCTGCACGCCTTCGGCCCGGCCGCCAATCTGCGCTACGAGACCGTCCCCGACCCCGAGCCGGGCCCCGGCCAGGTGCGCATCGCCGTCAAAGCGGCCGGCGTGCACCTGGTGGAGACCATGATGCGCTCGGGCATGGTCAGCGACTCGCTGCCGCCCCTGCCGGAGCTGCCGGCCATCTTCGGCGGCGAGGTGGCCGGCCGGGTGGACGCGGTGGGCCCGGACGTCGGCCCCTCCTGGATCGGGCGCGACGTCGTGACCTCCGCCGGACAGCCCGGAGGCTACGCCGAGCTGGCGGTCGCCGACGTCGCGTCGGTGCACCGGCTGCCCGCCGGGCTGGGACACGAGACGGCCGTCGCCATGGTCGTCACCGGGTGTACGACTCTCGAGTTCCTCGACGTGGCCAAGCTGACCTCCGACGACGTGGTGCTGGTGACCTCGGCCGCCGGGGGGATCGGCCGCCTGGTCGTCCAGTACGCGCACGCCCTCGGCGCCACGGTGATCGGCGCGGCGGGCGGCCCCGCCAAGGTCGCGGCCGTACGCTCGCTCGGTGCCGATCTGGCTGTCGACTACGACGAGCCCGGCTGGGAACGCTCGCTGGCCGAGCGGCTGGGCGGCCGCACGGTCACCGCCCTGCTCGACGGGGTCGGCGGCGACAAGGCGCGGGCCGCGTTCGAGCTGCTGGCCGACGGCGGGCGCCACCTCATCATCGGCAACGCCTCCCAGCAGGACTTCCAGCCCGCCCCCGAGATGCTCAAGGAGCGTGATCTCACGGTGACCAACGCCCTGATGATCCTGATCAGCAGGCCGGAGCAGAGGCCCGCGTACGAGGCCCGCGCGCTGGCGGCGGCCGCCGACGGCACGCTGACGCCGGCCGTCCAGACGTTCCCGCTGGCGCAGGCCGCCGCCGCGCACGCCGCGCTGGAAAGCCGGGCGACGACGGGCAAGGTCGTCCTGATCCCCTGACCGGCCCTACGCCCGGCGCGAACCGGCAGATCGGCCCGCGGGATCGGCGCGTAGGGTCCTCCCATGACCATGGATCCCGGCGTCCCCGACGGCCGGAGCGCCGGGCGTTACCTGTGGTGGCTGGTCACCAGCCAGCGCGGGAGGGTCGCGGCCGGCGCCCTGCTGGGCACCGCCTGGACGGTCTGCCTGACGCTGGCCCCCTACCTGCTCTCCCGCGCCATCGACGACGGGCTGGCGCAGGCCGACTGGTCCGCGCTGTCCGGATGGGCGGCGGCGTTGCTGGGCTACGGGGTGCTGACGGCGTGGCTGGCCATCATGCGGCACCGCACGATGACCAGGGTGCGGATGGACGCCGCGTTCCGTTCCGTGCAGGTGCTGGCCCTGCAGGCGACCCGCCTGGGTGCGGTGCTGCCACGCCGGGTCACGGCCGGTGAGGTGGTCACGATCGGGTTCACCGACGTGGCCATGATGTCCGAGGCGCTGACCGTCACCGGCCCGGGCGTCGGCTCCGTCCTCGCCTACGTCGTCGTGGCCGGGCTGCTGCTGTCCGTCTCACCGCTGCTCGCGGCGGTGGTCCTGCTGGGCGTGCCGCTGCTCGTCGTCGTGCTCGGCCCGCTGCTGGGGCGGCTGCGGGGCACCGAGACCGGCTACCGCGTGCGGCAGGGCGAGCTCGCCGCCCGGTTCGGTGACATCGCCGCGGGGCTGCGGGTCCTCAACGGCGTCGGCGGCAAGGACGTGTACGCCGAGCGCTACCGCCGCGGCTCCCAGGACCTGAGGGAGCAGGGTTACCGGGTGGGCGCGGTGACGAGCTGGATCCAGGCGCTCGGGGTGGGGTTGCCCACGTTGTTCCTCGGCGCGGTGACCTGGCTGGCGGCCCGGATGGCCGCGCAGGGCGAGCTCACCGCGGGCGAGCTGGTGGCCGTCTACGGCTACGCCGCGGTGCTGGTCGTGCCCGTCGCGTTCTTCATCGAAGGCGGCTACGGCCTCAGCCGCGGCATCGTCGCCGCCCGCAGGGTCGTACGCTTCCTGGCCCTGGAACCGGCCGCCGCGGCCAAGGACGACCTTGTGGACCCGCCCGCCGCCGGGTCGGTGTTGCGCGATCCGGTCTCGGGCGTCGAGATCACGCCGGGACGGCTGACCGCCCTGGTGAGCGCCCGCCCCGCGGAGGCGGCGGCGGTGCTCGACCGGCTCGGCGGATTCGCCGTCCCCGCCGCGACCTGGGGCGGGATCCCGCTGAGCGACATCGAACCCGCGCGGCTGCGTGCGCGGATCTTGGTGGCCGACAACGAGGCCGACCTGTTCGCGGGCACGTTACGCGACGTCGTCGCGGGCGGGTTCGACCCGGACGACGACGCCGTCGGCCGTGCCCTGCACGCGGCCGTGGCGGACGACATCGTCCGCGGCCTGTCCGGCGGGCTGCACGGGCGCGTCGACGCGCAGGGCCGCAACCTGTCGGGCGGCCAGCGCCAGCGCGTACGCCTGGCCAGGGCCCTGCTGGCCGACCCCGAGATCCTCCTCTCGGCCGAACCCACCTCCGCCGTGGACGCGCACACCGAGGCGACGATCGCGGCCCGGCTGCGCGCGGCACGGTCGGGCCGCACCACGGTCGTGACCACCACGTCCCCGCTCCTCCTCGCCCATGCGGACACCGTCTGCTACCTGGCCGGCGGCTCCGTCGTGGCGACCGGCGGTCACAGCGACCTGCTGGGCGAGCAGCCCGGCTACCGCGCGCTGGTGGCCAGGGAGGACCGCAGGGAGGCGGCCCGATGACCGGCGGCGGCCCGATGACCGACGGCGGTTCGGCGGCCGGCGGCGGGCTGCCGGTGGCCGGTTCCTCGTGGCTGCGCCGGGCGGCGTTCCGGCTCGTCCGCCTGGACTGGCGCGCGTTCACCGCAATGCTCGTGCTCAACGCGCTGGCCTCCGCCGCGGGGCTGGCCGGCCCGTGGTTGCTCGGCCGCATCATCGACGATGTGCGCGACGGCGCCGGGGTCGCCACCGTGGACCGGCTGGCGCTGGCGCTGCTGGGCTTCGCGCTGGCCCAGTTCGTGCTGACCCGCCATGCCGCCCACGTCGGGCACCGCTTCGGCGAGCGTACGCTGGCGCGCATCCGCGAGGAGTACACCGACCGCGTGCTCGCGCTTCCCGTGGGCGTGGTCGAGCGCGCCGGGGCGGGCGACCTCACCATGCGCGGCACCGCAGATGTCGCGGCGGTGGGCGCCATGTTGCGCGGCGCGGGCCCCGACGTGCTGATCGCCGTCGTGCAGGCCGTGTTCGTGGTGGGCGCGGTCGTGGCCCTCGATCCGCTGCTGGGTGGGTGCGGCGTGCTCGGGCTGACCGGCATCTGGTTCGCCGCCCGGTGGTATCTGCGCCGTGCCGTACCCGCGTACCTCGCCGAGGGGGCCGCCAACTCGCAGCTCGCCGAGCAGCTCGCGGCCACCAGCGCGGGGGCCCGCACGGTGGAGGCACTGGGGCTGGGCCCGCGCCGCCTCGAGACCTGCCAGGAGGCGATCGACCGGTGCCGGGAGACCCGCACCCGTACGTTGTCCCTGCGCAGTGTGCTCTTCCCCATCGTGGACGTCTCCTACGCCATCCCGGTGGTCGCCGTTCTGCTCGCCGGGGGCGTGCTGCTCGGGCAGGGCTCCGTGTCGCTGGGCACGGTGGTCGCCGCCGCGCTCTACCTGCGCCAGCTCTCCCAGCCGCTCGACGTCATCCTGCTGAACCTGGAACTCCTCCAGAGCAGTGCCGCCTCCTTCGCCCGGGTGGAGGGCGCGGGCCTGGCCCCTCGTGCGGACCGTGACGCCTCGGCCCCCGAGCCGGCCGACGACCGGCTGGAGGTGTCCGGCGTGCGCTATGCGTACGACGACGGCCCCGACGTCCTGCACGGGGTGGACCTGACGGTACGGCCCGGCGAGCGGCTGGCCGTCGTCGGGCCGTCGGGAGCGGGGAAGACGACGCTGGGCAGGCTGCTGGCGGGCATGGACGTGCCGCGCTCCGGGTCGGTGACCGTGGGGCGGGTGCCGGTCGCCGGGCTCGACCCCGCCCGGCTGCGCGAGCGGGTCATGCTCGTCACCCAGGAACATCACATGTTTCTCGGCACCGTACGCGACAATCTGCGGATCGCCGCGCCCGAGGCCACCGACGACGAATTCCGCGCCGCGCTGGCCGCCGTGGGGGCGGACTGGATGGACGAGCTCCCCGACGGCCTGGACACCGAACCGGGCCAGGAGAGCGAGCGGCTGGACGGTGCGCAGGTGCAGCAGCTGGCCCTGGCCCGCGTGGTGCTGGCCGACCCGCACACGCTCATCCTCGACGAGGCCACCGCCATGCTCGACCCGCGCACCGCCCGGCACACGGAACGCGCGCTGGCAGCCGTGCTCGCCGGACGCACCGTCATCGCGATCGCCCACCGTCTCCAGACCGCCCACGACGCCGACCGGGTGGCGGTGCTGCAGGACGGCAGGCTCACCGAACTCGGCACGCACGACGAGCTCGTGGCGGCGGGCGGCACGTATGCCGCGCTGTGGCACTCCTGGCACGGGGGCGGCGGGTACGCGTAGCACAGCGCCCGCGACCGGCGCCACGAGCACAGCGCACATGGCCGGCACGACGGGTGCCCCACGTGAGCGCCTGAGCCCCCGAGCGGGAGGCGTGGGTCATGAGGCCGGGTGGGCGAGGATCAGCACGAGGGCGTCGAGGAGCCGCTGCCAGTCCCCTTCGTGCAGGTCCCGGTCGAGTGGCCCGGCGACGGCGGCGAGTGCGTCCACCAGCTTGGCCCTCGTCACCCGGTCGTCCTCGCCGAGCAGCGTGGCCAGGGATCCGGCCTGGCGCCGGAAGCGCCGGGTGCGCGCGAACTCGACGAGGGACGGCGGCGGCGCGGAGGAGGTCTCCTCCTTCCCGGGGCCGGCGAAGGTGACCGTCAGCCGGGCGCCGAGGGCCTCGGCGAGCCGGTCGAGGGCGGACAGGGTGGGGTTGCCCCGGCCGTTCTCCAGGTTGGCCACGTAGGGCACCGACAGCGCCGCGTCGGTGGCCACCGACGCGACGGTCCTGCCGAGTGCCGCCCGGCGGCTGCGCAGTCGCCGGCCGAGTTCCGCATGATCCACGCTCATATCTTGACAGAATAGTCCATGGCCGTTTCTCTTTTGTGAGAACACAAGCGATGGGGGGCGTGAGATGTTGCGGGCTCTGCGGGTGCGGGACTTCCGGCTGTTGTGGGCGGCCAGAGCGGTGGCAGGGCTGGGGACGAGCATGCTGGTCGTCGCGATCCCCGCGCACGTCTTCGCCGTCACCGGCTCGGTGCTGGCGACGGGCGTCACCCTGGCATTCGAATATTTTCCTTCGCTGCTGCTGGGCCCGTTCGCCGGGGTGCTGGCCGACCGGTGGGACCGCCGCCGCCTGATGGTGGCGACCGACCTCGTGCACGTCGTGGCGATCAGCATGGCGCTGCTCGCCAGGACACCCGAGACGATCTGGCTGGTCTACGTGGCCGTGCTCGGCCAGGGCAGCGCGGCCGTCGTCTTCCGCCCCGCAGCCCAGGCTCACATCCCCGCCGTGGTGGGCACCGGGCCGGCCCTCACCAGCGCGAACGCGCTCAGCGCCGTCACCACCGGCGTGGTCGCGCTGGGCGGTCCGCCGCTCGGCGGGCTGCTGTTCGCGTTCCACGGCATCGGCGCGGTCGTCGCGGCCAGCGCCGCCGCCGGGCTGCTGTCGGCGGCGGCCATCGCCATGACCTCGGCCCGCCCCCGCGACCCCGGTGCGGCCGCGCGCGACGTGCTCGCCGGCATCGGCCTGGGGTTGCGCCACGTACGCCACGCCGCGGCGACCCGCGGGCTTCTCGCGACCAACAGCCTCTACCTGCTGGCCAACGCGGCGCTCACCGCCCTGCTCGTGCCGTTCGGCGTGACCCGGCTGGGCGGCAGCGTGGAGGTCGGCTACCTGCTGTCCGCGCTGGGGCTCGGCTTCCTCATCGGCGCTCCCCTCAGCCGCAGGCTCGCCGACCGCCATTCGGCCAGGACGACCGTCGCCGCCGGCCAGGCGCTCGTCGCGGCCGCGTTCGCGCTGCTGTTCAACAGCACCGCGCTGCCCGTCGCGCTGTTCGCGGCCGTGCTGCTCGGGCTGCCCGCGGTGACCGTGCTGGTGTCCGTGCAGACCTGGGTGCAGCGGACGACGCCCGAAGGGCTGCTCGGCCGCGTCAGCTCGGCGTTCCTCACTCTGGAGGCCGCCGCGACGATGGTCGGCGCCTTCGCGGGGCCCGCCGTGAGCGAGGTGTTCGGCATGCCGGCCGCGCTCAACGCCGCCTGCGTGGTCGCGCTGCTGTCGGCCCCGCTCACGCTCTGGCTGGTTCCCCGGCGGCCGGCGCGAGAGGCGGACGTGGAGATTCAGGCCGGCGGTGCGGGGGGTGGACGGCTCCCGTCCCTCGGCGGAGAGTGAGGTCGGACGCTGACCTCACGGCCGCGCGGCCTTTCCCTCCGCCCCGACACCGAGGAGGACGTATGCCCGCGACACTCCCCCACGCCGAACACGTCGGCGGCCTCCTGCGCCCACCCGAACTCCTTGAGGCCAGGCAGGCGCGCGAGCGCGGCGAGCTGAGCGCCGAGGATCCGGCCAAGCTGGAGGACGACGCCGCGCTGGCGGCGCGGCCCCTGCCCCTACTTTGTGGCCCCCCTGGGACGACGAAAGTCGCGACGACCGCTCGCCGGCCCGGGACTTTCGCAGGTCCCGGCGAGCGCACCGCCCCCACCACACTGGGACGGACCCGGCCGGATCGGCCAGGTCAGTGAGTTGTCGGGGGAGAAGGAGTCGTCATGAGGTCGTCGTCGTTCGTACGCTGGTCCGCCGTGGCGGCCACGGGCTGCCTGTCCGTGGCCGCGTGCGCCACGCAGGCCGTGGCCTCGGACCAGCAGATGAGGGCGTTACTCGTCCAACTCGACACGGGCCGGATCCGAGGGCTGGACGACGGCACGGTCAGGACGTACACCGGGATCCGCTACGCGCAGCCGCCGGTGGGCGAGCTGCGGTGGAAGAAGCCGGTGCCGGCCAAACCGTGGAAGGGGGTGGCGGACGCCACCAAGCCCGCCCCGAAGTGCGTGCAGGCGGAGGGAGGCAAGCAGATCGGTAAGGAGGACTGCCTCTTCCTCAACGTCACCGCTCCCGCGAAGCCGTCGCGCAAGAAGCTGCCCGTCATGGTGTGGGTGCACGGAGGCGGCTACACCACGGGCTCCGGCGGCGACTACGGCGCCCGGCGGATGGCCGACCAGGGCGACGTGGTGGTGGTGACGATCAACTACCGGCTGGGCGCGTTCGGGCTGCTCGGGCTGAGCGGGTTGCCGGGCTCGGGCACGTTCATGCTGGCCGACCAGCTCGAGGCGCTGAGGTGGGTCAAGCGCAACGCCGCCGCGTTCGGGGGCGACACGGGGAACGTCACGATGCTCGGCGAGTCGGCCGGCGGGATGAGCACCTGCGCGCTGCTGACCTCCCCGGCCACGCGCGGGCTGGTCGACAAGGCCGTCGTCCAGTCGGGATCCTGCATGATCGAATGGCGCAGCGGCACGTACATCCCGATTCCCGGCATGCCGTCGTTCACGCCCTACACCTCGCTCAAGGCGAATTACGCGACCGGCAAGGAGGCCGCCAAGAGGCTCGGCTGCGCGGCGGGCAAGGAGCTGGAGTGCCTGCGGGACAAGCCGGTCTCCGAGCTGATGAAGGTCAACGACACCTTCGCCGGCAACCTCGCGTACGGAACGCCGCTGCTGCCGCTCGAACCGGCGCAGGCGCTGCGGAAGGGCAGATTCCTGCGGGTGCCGGTGTTGTCGGGAGGCACCAAGGACGAAGCCAACGGGTTCGTCGCGGGCGCCATCAAGGCGGGGTACCCGGTGACCGCCGAGAACTATCCAAAGCTGGTGAAGGGCGCGTTCGGGGAGAAGGCGGGAGCGGTGCTGAAGAAGTACCCGCTGTCGGACTACAGAAGCCCCGGCCTGGCGTGGGCGACGGTGAGCAACGACAGTTCATGGGCGTGCCCCACGCTGGCCGGTGACCGGGCGATGACCGCCCGCACCAAGGTGTACGCCTACGAGTTCGCCGACGCGAAGGCCCCGAACATCGGCGACATCCCCGCCGGCTTCCCGCCGGGGGCGCAGCACGCCAGCGAGCTGCCTTACCTGTTCGACCTGGGCGGCCGCCCGTGGCCGGGGCTCACGTCCGAGCAGTGGCGCCTGGCCGGGCAGATGGTCGGCTACTGGACCTCGTTCGCCCACACGGGCAAGCCGCGCGCCCAAGGAGCTCCCGCCTGGCCCGTGTTCGGCAAGGCCGGCACCGTGCTCAGCCTCAAGCCGAAGAGCCAGGGCGGCGTCGGCCCCGCCCGCTACGACCGCGAACACCACTGCGGTTTCTGGCGCGGCATCACCGGCTGACCCGCCTTCGGCGTACTCACGTGGTGGTCACGTGAGTACGCCGGACGGCGTGACAAACTGTGCGGCCATGATCCGGATTCCGCTCGTCGACGGCCTCAGCGGCGCCGCGCGAACCGGGCTCCTCCCCGCCGGCAGGGCTGGGCCGCCGTGAGACCGAATGCCGACCGGCTCGTAGCGGAGGTCGAGTGTACGGCCGAGCGGCTGGACGCGCTGCGCGGCTCGGCCTTCGTGTTCTGGATGGACGTGCACGGTCCCGTCCCCCGGCGGGACATGGAGGCCGCAGCCGTCTCCGCATACGGGGACATGACGCGGGTGACGGGGGTCGAGCCGGTCACGGCGCAGTGGAGGAGCGAGGTCCGGGAGGCGGCCCGCCGGATGGGGCACTTCGCCGAGTTGTTCGAGGGTGAAGCCCGCAGGGAGCCGGAGTTCCTGGTCGAGTGGGTGCTGGAGATCATCGAGGACACACTGGGGCCCGTACGGGCCGCGGGCCGGGTCACGCATCGGCCCACCGGGTGGTACGCGACGTTGTGGGAGGACTGGATCCTGCTCACCGACGAGTGGGCGCTCGTGCTGAGCCTGACCAACGACAGCTGAGCCGGCGGCCTCACCGGGCAGGCGATGAAAGATGTCTTCGCAAGGCTCTCGCCTGCGAAAGAAAATATTGAGACGCTGAACCCCACCACGCGCCCCCAGCCCAAGGAGTGGTTCATGCGCAGACTACTGGCGATCTTCCTCGTCGCCGCCCTGCCGTTAGGCACCGTCACAGCGGCGCACGCCCAGGAACCCGCCGGCCGTCAGGCGGCCTTCGCCTCCGCCGCCGAGGAGTTCGGGGTGCCCGAGAGCGTCCTGCTCGGCGTCTCCTATCTCGAGTCACGCTGGGACGCCCACGCAGGGCAGCCGTCCACCGACGCCGGGTTCGGGCCCATGCACCTGACCGACGCCGCCGCCTTCACCGGGTCCAACCACCACCACGAGGGCGAGGAGGACGCCCGCGGCGACGAGAGCCGGCCCCTGCCCGCCCCGAGCGCGCGTCCCGCGCCCGCCGACCTTCCCGCCTCGCTCCGCACCCTGGACAAGGCCGCCGAGCTCACCGGCGAGAGCCGCGAGCGGCTGCGTACGGACGCCGTTGCCAACATCCGCGGCGGCGCGGCGCTGCTCGCCGACCACCAGAAGGCGCTCGGAGCGCCGCTGAGCGACGACCCCGGCGAATGGTACGGCGCCGTCGCGAAATACTCGGGCGCCGAGGAGGCGGGCGCGGCCAGGTTCTTCGCCGACGAGGTCTTCGCGACGATCAAGGAGGGCGCCGAGCGCACGACGGACGACGGCCACCGGGTCAGGCTGGCCCCCGTCCCCGGGCTCGCGAAGGCCGGGAAGTGGCTGGACAGGCTCGGGCTGCGCAAGCAGAGGACCGACGGCGTGGAGTGCCCGGTGTCGATCTCGTGCGAGTGGATCCCGTCGGCGTACCAGGAGTTGCCGAACGACGATTACGGCCACTACGACCTGGCGAACCGCCCGTTCAGCCAGAAGATCGAGTACATCATCATTCACGACATGGAGGGATATTTCATGCCCTCCATCCGCCTCAACCAGGACCCCACGTACGGCGCCAGCTGGCAGTACTCCGTCCGCTCCACCGACGGCCACATCGCCCAGCACATCAAGGCCAAGGACGTCGCCTGGCAGGCGGGCAACTGGTACGTCAACGCCAAGTCCATCGGCATCGAGCACGAGGGTTTCCTGGCCGAGGGCGGCACCTGGTACACCGAGGCGATGTACCGATCCTCCGCCCGCCTGGTCCGCTACCTGGCGCTCAGGAACGGCGTCCCGATGGACCGGGCCCACATCCTCGGCCACGACAACGTCCCGGGCACGCTGCCGACCACGGTCAGGCAGATGCACGAGGACCCGGGCCCGTTCTGGGACTGGGCGCACTACTTCCGGCTGATGGGCGCGCCGCTGCACGGCCTGGGCGGCCCCAAATCCGGCTCGATCATGATAAAGCCGGATTTCGCGACGAATAAACCGTACTTCTACGGTTGCGACCGCCAGAACCCCGAAGCCGCCTGCCCGCCGCTCCCCGCCGGCACCGTCTGGCTGCGCACCGAGCCGCGCGACGACGCCCCGCTGGTCAAGGACATCGGCAAACACCCCACGGGCGAGTCGCTCTACAGCGTGTACGACCACAGCGCCAGAGCGAGCACCGGCCAGCGCTTCGCCGTGGCCGGCAGGCACGGCGACTGGACCGCCATCTGGTATCTCGGCCAGAAGGCGTGGTTCCACAACCCGAAGAGCGCGCCCACAGCCGTGCCCTCCATGGGCCTGGTGGTCACCCCCAAGCCGGGCAGGGCGACCGTCCCGGTCTACGGGCGGGCGTACCCGGAGGCGGAGGCCTATCCGGAGGGCATCCCCTACCAGGAGGTGACCCCGCTGCAGTACACGTTCTCGGCCGGCGAGAAGTACACCCTCGCGGGCCCGGCCGCCACGGAGTACTACCGGGCGGTCACCTTCGACCTGGAGGACCACAAGGTGGTGCGGGGCAGGACGAAGTACCTGCAGATCCAGTTCGGCCACCGCGTGATGTTCGTCAAGGCTGACGACGTGCGGGTGACGTTCTCCGGGTGAACGCGTTGACGGCGCGCCTGGTGCTCGCGAGCGCCTCCTGAGAGGAGTCGAACGTACGCTGGGCGACGCCGACGAACACGCAGTCGACGACGAGGAGCTGGCTGATCCGGCTGGCCAGGGCGCCGGGACGGAACTCCGTCTCGCGCCCGGCCGAGATCAGCACGTGTTCGGCCAGCTCCGCGATGGTGGAGCGGGGGTTGTTGGTGATGGCGACGGTCGTGGCCCCGCCCTCGGCGGCCCGGGAAAGCGGCTCGATCACGTCGGGGGTCTCCCCCGAGGTGCTGACGCCGAGCGCGACGTCGCCGGACTTCAGCAGCACGGCGCTGGTCAGCGCCAGGTGAGCGTCCTGGAAGGCGTGGCTGGACAGCCCGATGCGCAGCAGCTTCTGGGCGAAGTCCTCCGCCACCAGTCCTGACGCGCCGACGCCGTAGGCGTCGATCCGCCGCGCCTCGACGATGGCGTCGACCACGAGCCCGAGCCGCTCGGAGGTCAGCTGCGCCACCGTGTCGTTGATCGCCTCGGACTCGGCCCGCGCCACCTTGTGGATGACCTCCGAGAGCGGGTCGTCGGGGGCCAGGTCGCCGGGCACCAGCCGGTCGGGCTGCGCGGCGGCGGCCGCGAGGGCTAACCGCAGCTGCGGGTATCCCGCGAACCCGAGCAGCCGCGCCGTGCGCACGATCGTCGCCTCGCTGGTGCCGGAGGCGGCGGAGAGCTCCGTGATGGTGCTGCGCGCCACCGTCGCCGGATCTTCGAGTATGAGGCGGGCGACGGTCTGGGCGGCAGGCGTCAGGGACGGCAGCACACCTCGGACCGTGGCCACCAGAGTGTCGGCCCGCAGGCCGTTGCCGCTGTCGTCCACGGTCCCGATTATGCCGCTTGTTCCGTCATCCCGAGCTGCTGGTCAACGCAGAGTTCCGTTGGTCATGCCGACGGGCTCCTCGGGCACGGTGACGAGGCCCAGCTCGGCCGGGGTGACGACGAGCGGGTGGTCCGGGACGACCCGCACGGTGTAGCCGAAGGCGCCCGTGTGGTCGAGCGGGACGACCCCGGTGTAGTGCGCCCGTTTGTCGTCCTCCACCGACGCCAGCTCCAGCTTCGCGTACGAGGGACGCACCAGCTCGTCGTGCGGCCCCACCTTGCCGTAGACGGCCTCGACCCGCACGTCGCCGGGCTCCAGGTCGCCGAGCGCGATCGTGGCGTGCAGCTCGATCGACGACCCGACCTCGGGCGTGTCGCCCACGCCGGTCGCCTCGGCGTGCTCGACCCTGACGCCCGGCCACGCCTTGGCCACCCGCAGCCGCCAGGCGGCGAAGGCCTTCGCCGGCGCGTACGCGTCGGCGGACAGCGCCCTGGCCGCGACCGCCGCCGGGTTGTACAGGCCGACGACGTAGTCGCGCAGCATGCGCCCGGCGAGCACCTTCGGCCCGAGCGAGGCCAGCGTGTGCTTGACCATCTCCATCCACCGCCGGGGCAGCCCGTCGCCTGGCCGGTCGTAGAACCGGTCGGACACCTCGTGCTCGATCAGGTCGTAGAGCGCGGCGGCCTCCAGCTCGTCGCGGCGGTCGGTGCTGGCCACGCCGTCCGCCGTGGGGATCGCCCAGCCGTTGGAGCCGTCGTACCACTCGTCCCACCAGCCGTCGCGGATCGACAGGTTGAGACCGCCGTTGAGCGCGGACTTCATGCCGGACGTGCCGGACGCCTCCAGCGGGCGCAGCGGGTTGTTCAGCCAGACGTCGCAGCCCTGCACCATGAGCTGCCCGAGCGCCATGTCGTAATCGGGCAGGAAGACGATGCGGTGCCGGACCTTCTGCTGGTCGGCGAACTTGACGATCTGCTGGATGAGCTTCTTGCCGCCCTCGTCGGCCGGATGGGCCTTGCCCGCGATCACGATCTGGACCGGCTTGTCCGGGTCGAGCAACAGCTCGGTGAGCCGTTCGGGGTCGCGCAGCATGAGCGTGAGCCGTTTGTAGGAGGGGACGCGCCGGGCGAACCCGATGGTCAACACGTCCGGGTCGAGCGCCTCGTCGATCCAGCCCAGCTCGGCGTCGGAGGCCCCGCGTTCGCGCCACGACCGGCGCAGCCGCGCGCGGGCGCCCTCGACGAGCCGCCCGCGCAGCGTTCCCCTGATCTGCCAGATGTCGGCGTCGGAGATCTTCTGGATGTCGTCCCAGCCGCGGGCGCGTTCGATCAGCGAGGGCAGCTCGCGGTCGGCCAGCTCCATGAACTCGCGACCCACCCAGGTGGGGGCGTGCACGCCGTTCGTGATCGAGCCGATCGGCACCTCGTCCAGATCGAAGCCCGGCCAGAGGTCCTTGAACATCTCCCTGCTGACCTCACCGTGCAGCCGCGAGACGCCGTTGACGCGCTGGGCGAGCCGCATGCCCATGACGGCCATGTTGAACCGGCCGGGGTCGGACTCCGCGCCCAGCGCCAGGATGCGGTCGACGGGCACGGTCGGCCAGGCGTTCGAGCGGCCGAAGTGCCGCTCGATCATCTCGACGGGGAACCGGTCGATCCCGGCGGGCACGGGCGTGTGCGTGGTGAACACCGTGCCGGCGCGCACCGCCTCCCACGCCTCGTCGAAGGAGAGCCGCGCCTCGGTCAGCTCGCGGATGCGCTCGAGGCCGAGGAATCCGGCGTGGCCTTCGTTGGTGTGGAACACCTCGGGCTCGGTATGCCCGGTGATCCCGCAGTACGCCCTGATGGCCCGCACGCCGCCCACGCCCAGCAGCAGCTCCTGCATGAGCCGGTGGTCGGTGCCGCCGCCGTAGAGCCGGTCGGTGACGTCTCGGGCCGCGGTGTCGTTGTCGGCCACGTCGGAGTCGAGCAGCAGCAACGGCACCCGGCCCACCTGCGCCACCCACACCTGGGCGTGCAACACGCGGTCGTCCGGCAGCCCGATGCGGATCTTGACCGGCGTGCCGTCGGCGTCCTTGAGCAGGCTGAGCGGCAGCCCGCCGGCGTCGAGCGACGGGTAGTGCTCCTGCTGCCAGCCCTCGGGCGACAACGACTGCGTGAAGTAGCCGTGGCGGTAGAGCAGGCCGACCGCGAGGATCGGCACGCCGAGGTCGCTGGCGGCCTTGAGGTGGTCTCCGGCGAGGATGCCGAGACCGCCCGAGTATTGGGGCAGGGCCGCGGCGATGCCGTACTCGGGGGAGAAGTACGCGATGGCGCGCGCGGCGTCGGGCAGCGTCTGGTACCAGCGCGGCGCGATCATGTATTCGCGCAGGTCGTCGGCGGCGTCGGCGAGGCGGCGCAGGAAGCGGCGGTCGGCGGCCAGCTCGGACAGCCTGGCGGGGGTCACCGCGCCGAGCAGGGCGACGGGGTCGTGCCCGACCCGCTCCCAGAGGCCGGAGTCGACCTCGGAGAAGAGGTCCATGGTCTCCGGGTGCCATGACCAGCGGAGATTGTGCACGAGCTCGCCGAGGGCGGCCAGCTCCGCGGGCAGGACGGTGCGGACGGTAAACCGGCGGATTGCTCTCACGTTTCTGCACCCTACGGGCTAGGAGGGACCTCTCAGTCCTTCACCCTCATGATGACCGTTCAAACCCCTTCCAGGAACAAGCATGAAGAGGCACCATTGGGGCAACTTTCCTCTTTGTTGGCCCTCCCACAGACACACTCGGGAGGTCTATCCACTGCTGTCCAGAAATAACGTGCAAGGATCGTTACTGCCAGGGTGGCCGCCTCCAGCGGATCACCGGCGCGTGCATCCACGGAAAGCCTCCGGCGGCACCGAGTGTGTCGCCGCAAACCCTTGAATGCGATGATCGGACGAATTCCCATCACGGACATCTCCCCTGTCGTCGACTGCGGGCAGTGGCCCGCCAAGGCGGTCGCCGGCGAGACCTTCGAGGTCTCGGCGACCGTCTTCAGAGAAGGCCACGACGCCGTGGCCGCGGGTGTGGTGCTGACCTCGCCCGACGGGCAGCGCGGGCGGCTGAGACAGATGCGCGAGCTGGCGCCGGGCACCGACCGCTGGGGCGTGGAGGTGTGCCTGCCGGCCGAGGGCGACTGGCTGTTCCGCGTGGAGGCGTGGAGCGATCCGATCAGCACGTGGCTGCACGACGCCGAGATCAAGATCCCGCGCGGGATGGACGTCGACCTCATGTGCGAGGAGGGCGCCCGGCTGTTCGAGCGGGCCGCGAGGGCCGTACGCGTGGCCGACTGCGCGAATGACCGCCCTGCCCAGGAGGGCCAGGCCGGCGCGAACGGGCAGCGCAGGCAGAACGGCAACGGCGAGAGCGCGTGCGGGCACCGCGCGGCGCTGCTGTCGATCGCCGCCACGCTGCGGGACGACAACCTCGATCCGCGGGCGAGGTTGTCGATCGCCCAGCTTCCCGAGACCGCCGCGCTGCTGCAGGCGCACCCGTTCCGCGAGCTGGTGACCAGGTCCAGGTCGCACAAGGTCAGGGTCGACCGGCGCAGGGCGCTCTACGGCTCCTGGTACGAGTTCTTCCCCCGGTCGGAGGGGGCGATCGTCGACGAGTTCGGCGTCAGCAAGTCCGGCACCTTCCAGTCCGCCGCCAAACGGTTGCCCGCGATCGCCGGGATGGGCTTCGACGTGGTCTACCTGCCGCCCGTCCATCCGATCGGCACGACGTTCCGCAAGGGGCGCAACAACACGCTGAGCCCTGAGCCCGACGATCCGGGCTCGCCGTGGGCGATCGGGTCGGAGGACGGCGGCCACGACGCCGTCCATCCCGATCTGGGCACGCTGGAGGACTTCGACGAGTTCGTCGGCCGGGCCAAGGAGCTCGGCATGGAGGTGGCGCTCGACTTCGCGCTGCAGTGCTCGCCCGACCACCCCTGGGTGAAGGAACATCCGGAGTGGTTCACGATCAGGGCGGACGGGTCGATCGCGTACGCCGAGAACCCGCCGAAGAAATATCAGGACATCTACCCGATCAACTTCGACAAGGACCCGGAGGGCGTCTACGCCGAGGTCAAGCGGGTGCTGCTGCACTGGATGCGCCACGGCGTGCGGATCTTCCGGGTGGACAACCCGCACACGAAGCCGGTGGTGTTCTGGGAGCGGCTGCTGGCCGACATCCACACGACCGATCCGGACGTGATCTTCCTGTCTGAGGCGTTCACCCGGCCCGCCATGATGCGCGCACTGGCCAAGACCGGCTTCCACCAGTCGTACACGTACTACACGTGGAAGAACTCGAAGTACGACGTGGAGAGCTACCTGGCGGAGCTGGCCCACGAGACCTCGCACTATCTGCGGCCGAACCTGTTCGTCAACACGCCGGACATCCTGCACGAATATCTGCAGCACGGCGGCATGCCGGCGTTCAAGATCAGGGCGGTGCTGGCCGCGCTGACGTCGCCGGCCTGGGGGGTCTACTCCGGGTATGAACTGGGGGAGAACGTACCGGTACGCCCGGGTAGCGAAGAATACCTGGATAGCGAAAAATATCAGTACAAACCTCGCGATTGGGTCACAGCTGAACGCGAGGGACGTAGTCTGGCTCCCTTCATCACTCACCTGAATTTGTTTCGAAGAGCGCATCCGGCACTGCAGGAATTGCGTAACCTACGGTTCCACAGGGTCGATCAACCGGACATCGTTTGCTTCTCGAAACGGCTACCCGGCGCCTATGACACGGCCACACGAAGGCACGGGCTGGGCGACGTCGTACTGGCGGTCATCAACGTGGATCCACACCACACCCACGAGGCCACCGTAGATCTCGACCTGCCCGCCATCGGTCTCGACTGGAACGCGGAGTTCGTCGTCGACGACGAGTTGTCGGGCGAGTCGTACCGCTGGAGACAGAGCAACTATGTACGCCTCGACCCCCACATCCAGCCTGCCCATATTCTCACCGTACGAGCCGCGCCACGGTAGAACTGAATTCAGCGGGGAGTCTTCAACGTGTGTGACAGCGCCTCCCTCATGAGCACCCTGCGAGGCGGCTCATGAGCATCACACCCATTCCCAACACTTTTGACGAAGAGAAGCCGCGCGATCCCTACTGGTACAAACGCGCGGTCTTCTACGAGGTCCTCATCAGGGGCTTCGCCGACTCCAACGGCGACGGGACCGGCGACGTCCGCGGGCTCATCAGCCGCCTCGACTATCTGCAGTGGCTCGGCGTCGACTGCCTGTGGCTGCTGCCGCTCTACGAGTCGCCGCTGCGTGACGGCGGCTACGACATCGCCGACTTCATGAAAATCCTTCCCGAGTTCGGGGATCTGGGTGACTTCGTGAAACTCGTGGACGAGGCACACAAACGCGGCATGCGCGTCATCGCCGACCTCGTCATGAACCACACCAGCGACGCCCACCCCTGGTTCCAGGCGTCGCGGCACGACCCCGAGGGCCCGTTCGGCGACTTCTACGTGTGGTCCGACACCGACGAGAAATACCAGGACGCCCGGATCATCTTCATCGACACCGAGACGTCCAACTGGACCTACGACCCCGTGCGCGGCCAGTACTACTGGCACCGGTTCTTCCACCACCAGCCCGACCTCAACTACGAGAACCCGGCCGTGCAGGACGCGATGCTGGAGGTGTTGCGGTTCTGGCTGGACCTGGGCATCGACGGGTTCCGGCTGGACGCGGTGCCGTACCTCTTCGAGGAGGAGAACACCAACTGCGAGAACCTGCCGAGGACCCACCAGTACCTCAAGCGGATCAGGTCGGAGGTCGACCGCCTCTTCCCCGACCGGGTGCTGCTCGCCGAGGCCAACCAGTGGCCGTCGGACGTCGTGGAGTATTTCGGGGACCCGGTGGGCGGCGGGGACGAATGCCACATGGCCTTCCACTTCCCGTTGATGCCGCGGATCTTCATGGCCGTACGCAGAGAATCGCGCTACCCAGTCTCCGAAATTTTGGCTCAAACGCCGAAAATCCCGGAGAATTGCCAATGGGGCATCTTCCTCCGCAACCATGACGAGCTCACGCTCGAAATGGTCACGGACGAGGAACGCGACTACATGTACACCGAATACGCCAAAGACCCCCGCATGCGGGCAAATGTCGGCATTCGTCGCCGCCTGGCACCCCTGCTGGAGAACGACCGCAACCAGATCGAATTGTTCACCGCGCTGCTCCTGTCGTTGCCGGGCTCCCCGGTGCTCTACTACGGCGACGAGATCGGCATGGGCGACAACATCTGGCTCGGCGACCGCGACGGCGTGCGCACCCCTATGCAGTGGGACCCCGACCGCAACGCCGGCTTCTCCGACTGCGACCCCGGGCGGCTCTACCTTCCGGTCATCATGGATCCGATCTACGGCTACCAGGCCATCAACGTCGAGGCCCAGCAGAAGAACGCCGGCTCGTTGCTGCACTGGACCAAGCGCATGATCGAGATCCGCAAGCGGCACCCGGTCTTCGGCCTCGGCGGCTACGCCGAGCTCAACTCCTCCAACCCCAGCGTGCTGGCGTTCGTGCGCGAGCTGGGCGACGACCGCATGTTGTGCGTGAACAACCTGTCGCGCTTCCCGCAGCCGGTCGAGCTCGACCTGCGCAGGTTCGTCGGCGTCTCTCCCGTGGAGACGATGGGCGGGGTCCCTTTCCCGGCAATTGGCGAACTTCCGTATCTTTTGACGCTTCCAGGGCATGGGTTCTACTGGTTCACGCTCCCGCCGGCCGTCATCCAGGAGGAGTAGGACGTGCTTGACGAGCTCCTTGCCACATGGATCGACCGCCAGCGTTGGTTCGGTGGCAAGGGGCGCCCGATCGACGCTCTGTCGATCGACTCGGACGTCGAGCTGGCCCCCGGGCTCCGGCATCTGATCGTCGCCGTCTGGCAGGAGGGCTCGCGCGACCGCTACCAGGTGCTCCTCGGGGAGCGCCACTCGCTCCCCGACCGGCTCGCCCACGCGCTGATCGGCACGGTCGGCGACGTCCACCTCTACGACGCCGTACACGACTCCGAACGCACCGACTGGCTGCTCGACGGGATGGCCCGCGGCGAGGACCGCAGCGGGCTGCGCATGCGCCACGTCCCCGGCGCCGCCATCGACACCGAGCCGCGCAGCATGGTGCTGAGCGCCGAGCAGTCCAACACCTCACTGGTGTACGGCGACGCCTACATCTGCAAGTTGTTCCGCCGGCTCATCCCCGGAGTCAACCCCGAGCTGGAGATCGTCAACGCGCTCGCCGCCAGGAACGCGCCGCACATCGCGCAGCCGTACGGGTGGATCGAGACCGACCTCGACGGCACCGGCACCACGCTCGCGTTCATGCAGGAGTACCTGTCCACCGCGAACGACGGCTGGGACCTCGCCCTGGCCAGCGTGCGCGACCTGTACGCCTCACTGCCCGAGATCCCCGCGTCCGAGGTCGGAGGGGACTTCGCCGCCGAGTCTCTGCGGCTCGGCGCGGCCACCGCCCGCGTGCACCGCGAGCTGGCCGCCGCCTTCCCCACGGACGTCATCGAGACGCACGAGGTCAAGCGCATGGCCGAGGGCTTCAGACGCCGGCTCGGCCGCGCCGTGGCCGAGGTGCCCGCGTTGCGCCCCCACGTTCCCGGCATCGAACACGCCTGCCACCAGGTGGAGCTGCTCACCAACGAGGTGCCCGTGCAGCGGGTTCACGGCGACTACCACCTGGGCCAGGTGATGCGCACCACGACGGACTGGGTGGTGCTGGACTTCGAGGGCGAGCCGGGGCAGCCGCTGGCCGAGCGCAGGGCGCTGTCGTCGCCGCTGCGCGACGTGGCGGGCATGCTGCGCTCGTTCGACTACGCGGCCAGGCACCTGCTGGCCGGCCACTCCGAGGCCGACGACCTTGAGCCGCGGGCCCAGGAGTGGGCCGACCGCAACAGGGCCGCGTTCCTCGACGGATATGCCGAGGGCGGCGGCGTGATCAACCGCGGGGACGCCGTGCTGCTGCGGGCGTTCGAGTTGTCGAAGGCCGTGTACGAGGTCGTCTACGAGGCCCGCAACCGGCCCACATGGCTGCCGATCCCCTTGGCCGCCTTCCGCCCCCGCTAGCGCCCTGATCGGGAAGCCCGGCGAAACCCAGCGGTCACCGCACTGGTTTCGACTGCGCATCATCGGCATCAGCAGCCCGTGGGTCTCGTCGTCGGCGGCGACCACAAGCCCACGGCCTGCCTCGATCGGAACACCGCCGATCCCGGTGACAACGCAGCCGGCAGCCCGGCACAAGGCGATGCCGGCCGCGCGAAGTGCACGCTCATGGACAGGTCACCGCCATCGGTGACCTACGCGGCGCGCTTGCCGGCAGCGACCCGGCCAGCGCCAGGCTCGTGGACACGACCCGAGGACGGGAACGTTCGACAGCATGCTGCCGGCGGTGTAGTTCAGCGTGCCGCACAGGGGGTCCACCAACCACTGGCGCACAGCGCCGGCGGCGCCCTGCTGCCCAGTCTTCCTCGCCGAGCACCGCGTCATCGGGCCGTGCGCCGCGAATGACGCCAAGGATCGACTTCTCAGCCTCCGCATCGGCGGCGGTGGAACCTTCCCGGTCAGACCGGAGAGGTGGTGTCCGGCGGCCGGCTGAAAACGATGACCTGGCGAAACGTCCGGCAGATGTCCTGTCGATGTCCTTTACTGCTCGGCCTGGCTTCACGAGAATCTTGCACCACTATGAGCTGGTCATGCGCCCAACGGTGGAAATTGATTTCCGGTGCATGATGCTCACATCTCGCCACGCACAGGTTGAACACTGGGTCCGCAGTCCAGAACGAACCGGTGGCAGCAGCAAGGAATGAGCCCGGGACTCAGGAAGAGGAATTTCGTGAAACCTTTTATAGCAACGCTCACGGGCATCGCCACGACGGCGGTCCTCCTCGCGGTTACGACGCCCAGCGCGAACGCTGCGACGTACGCTCTGCTGGCGCAAAGCAGCAAAGGCGGTGTCACCGCCAAACTCTGGCGTAACAAGCAGACAGGGAGGGTCCACGCGAACGCTCTGAACGTGAGGCCAGGAGAGATGGCCAGACTGGACCTCTACGCGGGCATCACACGGGAGAAGGTCATTCTCCAGCCGGGCAAGGGCAACAAGCTCAACACCCGGTCGCGGCCCGTCCATCCGCCGCAGAGGTGGTCGGCCTGCGCGGGTTCCCCCGTTGGAGGGTCGCGTTTCGTGTGCACGCGGTATGTCCGCATCGGCCGCTGACCGCCGGGACTTCCCGTATAGAGGTCATGACCGGAAACCCGCGTACGGTCGTTGAGCCGTACGCGGGTTTCCGCTGCCCGGCCGGCGGGAGGACCGCAATGCGGACATAACGGCGGCCCCGACCGCTCCGGGACGACATGCACCACCCGGCCGCCGAGAACATGATCGACCACCACGCTCTTCCCTTCCCGGTGACTGACCGTCACCTCATGAGATCACCCAACGTGATCAACCGGCCACCCTGGCCCGGAACACTACGAAGACCCGGTTAAGAACGGAAAAAGGATCCCCGATCGGCCCGTGGGTGGACCCGGATTTTGCACTTTCGGTGATTGTCTCGGTGATAGCGGGCAGTGCCTGGGATGGACGGTCATCATGGGGCAAGGTGGGGAGTATGCCGATGAGGACAGAGCTCGACCGCCTGGCGGGCGGGGCGCACCACGATCCGCACTCCGTGCTGGGAGCGCACACCGTCACGGGCGGCGTGGTCTTCCGCACGCTGCGGCCTCTGGCCGAGCGGGTCACGGTGGTGCTCGACGACGGTACGAGCCACGTCATGAAGCACCAGGCCCACGGCGTGTTCGAGGTCACCGTCCCCGGGCTCGACAAAGTCCCCGGTTACGCCCTGAGCGTCAAGTACGCGGGCGCGGAGCCGTACCTGATGCGTGACCCCTACCGGCACTGGCCCACGCTGGGCGAGGTCGACCTGCACCTCATCGGCGAGGGGCGGCACGAGCGGCTCTGGGAGGTGCTCGGCGCCCGCGTGATGGAACACGAGGACGTCGAGGGCACGGCGTTCGCCGTCTGGGCGCCCAACGCGCGCGGCATCAGGGTCGTCGGCGACTTCAACCACTGGGACGGCACCGCCTACCCCATGCGCTCGCTGGGACGGTCGGGGGTGTGGGAGCTGTTCGTTCCCGGGCTGGGCGTGGGCGAGCGGTACAAGTACCAGATCCTCGGCGCCGACGGGATGTGGCGCGACAAGGCCGACCCGATGGCCAGGCGGACCGAGGTGCCGCCGATGACGGCGTCCGTGGTGGACAGGTCCGAGCACGTCTGGGAGGACGGCACGTGGATGGCCGAGCGGCGCGAGAGGCAGCCGCAGCACGGCCCCATGAGCATCTACGAGGTGCACCTGGCTTCCTGGCGGCCCGGGCTGTCGTACGCCGAGCTGGCCGAGCAGCTCTCCGCGTACGTGTCCGACCTGGGCTTCACGCACGTGGAGCTGCTGCCGGTGGCCGAGCACCCGTTCGGCGGCTCGTGGGGTTACCAGGTGACGTCCTACTACGCGCCGACGGCCAGGTTCGGCACGCCTGACGACTTCCGCAAGTTCGTGGACCTGATGCACCAGCGCGGCGTCGGGGTGCTGCTCGACTGGGTGCCTGCCCATTTCCCCATGGACGACTGGGCGCTCGCGCGCTTCGACGGCACGCCGCTGTACGAGCACGCCGACCCGGCGAGGGGCGAGCACCCCGACTGGGGCACCTACGTGTTCGACTTCGGCCGCAGGGAGGTCAGGAACTTCCTCGTGGCGAACGCCCTTTACTGGCTGAAGGAGTTCCACGTCGACGGGCTGCGGGTGGACGCGGTCGCGTCGATGCTCTACCTCGACTACTCGCGCCGTGAGGGCGAGTGGACGCCGAACGTCTACGGTGGCAGGGAGAACCTCGACGCGGTGGAGTTCCTCAAGGAGATGAACTCCGTGTGCTACCGCGAGGCGCCCGGCATCTCGACCGTGGCCGAGGAGTCGACGGCCTGGCCGGGGGTGTCGCGCCCGGTGCACCTGGGCGGGCTCGGCTTCGGGTTCAAGTGGAACATGGGCTGGATGCACGACACGCTGGAATACCTGCGCCACGAGCCGATCTTCCGCCAGTACCACCACCACAAGATGACGTTCTCGCTCCTGTACGCGTACTCGGAGAACTACGTGCTGCCGCTGTCGCACGACGAGGTCGTGCACGGCAAGGGTTCGCTGCTGGGCAAGATGCCCGGCGACGAGTGGCAGCGGTTCGCGCAGGTGCGGGCGCTGCTGGCGTTCATGTGGGCCCATCCGGGCAAGCAGCTGCTGTTCATGGGGGGCGAGTTCGGCCAGGGCTCGGAGTGGTCGGAGGAGCGCGGGCTCGACTGGTGGGTGCTGGAGTTCGACGGCCACCAGGGCGTGCAGCGGCTCGTACGCGACCTCAACCGCGTCTACAAGGAGACCCCCGCGCTGTGGCAGCAGGACCACACGCCCGAGGGGTTCCGATGGATCGACGCCGACGACGCCTCCGGCAACACGTTCTCGTTCGTCCGTTACGGGACCGACGGGTCGGCGGTGGCGTGCGTGGTCAACTTCAGCGGCGGGCCGCACGAGAACTACCGGCTCGGGCTTCCGTACGGCGGCCGGTGGACGGAGATCGTCAACACCGACGCCTACGACTACTGGGGCAGCGGCGTGGGCAACATGGGCATGGTGGAGGCGGGCGACGAAGCGTGGCATGGGCTGCCGCACTCGACGACGCTGCGGGTGCCGCCGCTCGGCGCGGTCTGGCTCAGGCACGAGACGCCGGCGGTGGACGGGGACTGATCGGCGGACCCAGGCGGACACAGGGCGGCGCAGGCGGCGCAGGCGGACACTGAAAGTTCTGTGAGAATGCGGGCGCGAGCCCTGGGCGTGTCGGGCAAATCGCCCTAAACTCCGAGATCATCCCCTCTCGGAGGACGACGCGTGCGACTTCGCCCCCTGATCGTGTGCACGATCGCCCTGGCCCTGCTGCCGCTGTCGGGCGCGGCCCATGCCGACGGCCCGACGCCCACCC
>NZ_JAAAHR010000013.1:0-96913 GCF_009908215.1 Nonomuraea sp. K271
CGCCCGCCCGCGATCGGCACCAGCCGCACGTCGCGCTCGACGCCCGGCTCGAACCTGACCGCCGTCCCGGACGGCACGTCGAGTCGCATCCCCCAGGCCGCCTTCCTGTCGAACTCCAGCCCCGGGTTGGCGGCCGCGAAATGGTAGTGGGAACCCACCTGCACCGGCCGGTCGGCGGTGTTGACCACCCGCACCGTGACCCGCTCGCGTCCCGGGTTGAGCTCGATCGCCCCCTCGGGATGCACGTACTCGCCCGGGATCACGGGATCGGCCTGTGCACGGTGACGAGCTTCGTGCCGTCGGGGAACGTGGCCTCGACCTGGACGCTTTCCAGCATCTCGGGCACACCGTCCATGACGTCGGCGCGGTCGAGCACCGACCGCCCCGCCTCCATCAGGTCGGCGACGCTGCGCCCGTCCCTGGCGCCCTCCATGAGGAACGACGCGATGACGGCGGTAGCCTCGGGATGGTTGAGCCGCAGGCCCCTGGCCTGCCGCTCGCGCGCCACCCCGGCGGCGACGTGGATGAGCAGCCGTTCCTGCTCGTGTGAGGTTAGCCGCATGGCCGGACCATAGGAACCGGCCGTTTCCTGGCTGTTGCCGGGTGATGTCGGGCGGGTTTCGCCGTCGCGCCGCACTGCCGTATGTCGGAATAAGTGCGCTTGTGAACATCCGGCAATCGTGTCTTAACGCGCGGGATCTTCCCGGGAAATCTCGCGGGTCCACCTTTCTCGCAGTACCGGTCGGCAGGAAGGAACGGCTGTGCGCATCCCCCGCCCGATTGTCTCCGCGATCCTCGTCTTGTCCCTTGCGGCCTGCGGATCAGACGCCCGGCCGGCCGGCGACTCCGGCGACATCAAGGTCGGCATCCTCCACTCGCTCAGCGGCACGATGGCCATCAGCGAGGTCACCGTGCGCGACGCCGAACTTCTCGCCATCGAAGAGATCAACAAGGCCGGAGGCGTGCTCGGCAAGCAACTCGTGCCCGTGGTGGAGGACGGCGCCTCCGACTGGCCCACGTTCGCCGAGAAGGCCACGAAACTGATCAGGCAGGACAAGGTCGCCACCGTCTTCGGCGGCTGGACGTCGGCCAGCAGGAAGGCGATGCTGCCGGTCTTCGAACGCTACAAGGCGCTGCTGTGGTATCCGGTGCAGTACGAAGGGCTGGAGAGCTCGCCGTACATCTTCTACACGGGCGCCACCACCAACCAGCAGATCATCCCCGGCCTCGACTACCTGAAGGAACAGGGCAAGAAACGGTTGTTCCTGGTGGGCAGCGACTACGTCTTCCCCCGCACCGCCAACAAGATCATCAAGGCGTACGCGGCCGCGAACGGCATGGAGATCCTCGGCGAGGAGTACACGCCGCTCGGCCACACCGAATACTCCACGCTGGTCAACAAGGTCACGCAGGCCAGGCCGGACGCCGTCTTCAACACGCTCAACGGCGACTCGAACGTCGCGTTCTTCAAGGCCCTCAAGAGCACGGGAGCCACGGCCGAAAGCATGCCCGTGCTGTCGGTCAGCATCGCCGAGGAGGAGGTCACCGGCATCGGCGTGGACAACGTCGTCGGCCAGCCGGTCGCCTGGAACTACTACCAGACCACCGACACCTCCGCGAACAAGGCGTTCGTCAAGGCCTACAAGGCCAAGTACGGCCAGGACAAGGTCACCAGCGACCCCATGGAGGCCGGCTACAACGCCGTCTACCTGTGGGCCGAGGCCGTCAAGAAGGCCGGCACGACCGAGGTCGAGGCGGTCAGGAAGGCCGCGGGCGGCATCGCGCTCGAACGCCCCGAGGGCCTGGTCACCATCGACGGCGAGAGCCAGCACCTGTACAAGACCGCCCGCATCGGCATCGTCCAGCCCGACGGCCTGATCAAGCAAGTGTGGGACTCCGGCGAGCCGATCAAGCCGGACCCCTACCTCAAGGGCTACCCGTGGGCGGCCGGGCTGGCCGGTCAGTGATGTCCGCCTTCGCCAACCAGCTGCCGATCGGGTTGTCCATCGGGGCGGTGCTGCTGCTCATCGCGCTCGGGCTCACGTTCACCTTCGGGCAGATGGGCGTGATCAACATGGCGCACGGCGAGTTCATCATGGCGGGGGCGTACACCGCGTTCCTGCTGGGCGACCTCGTGCCGGCACTGCCCGCGGCGTTCCTGGTCGCCGGGACCATGGGGCTGATCCTCGAACGGGCCGCCATCCGGCACTTCTACGGCCGCCCCCTCGACACGCTGCTGCTGACCTGGGGCGTCAGCCTGGTGCTGCAGCAGCTCGCCCGCGACCTGTTCGGCGCACCCAACGTCCAGGTGCCCGCCCCCGCGTGGTTGTCGGGAGGGGTCGGCATCCTGCCGTACAACCGGCTGTTCATCATGGGGCTGGCGGTGGCCGGGGTCGTCGCCGTCTGGGCCTACCTCACCCGCACCAGGCTCGGGCGCAGGACCCAGGCCGTCGTGCAGAACCGGCGGCTGGCCGCGACCAGCGGCATCGACACCGGCCGGGTGGACATGCTGACCTTCTTCGTGGGGTCTGGGCTGGCGGGCGTGGCCGGGGTGGCGCTGACGCTCATCGGGCCCGTCGGGCCGGCGCTCGGCACGTACTACATCGTCGACGCGTTCCTCGTCGTCGTGGCGGGCGGGCTCGGGCAACTGCGGGGGGCCGTGCTCGCGGCCGCCGGGCTGGGCCTGCTCAACTCGTACGCGGAGTTCTGGTCGGACGCCTCACTCGCGAAGGTCATCGTGCTCGCCGCCGTCATCGCGTTCCTGCAGGTGCGGCCGCAGGGCATGTTCGTGCTCAGATCGCGGGCGCTCACATGATCAGGAGGAACCTGCCCTTCGCGGCCGTGGCGGTGATCGTCCTCGTGGCCGCTCCGCTGCTGCTGGAGCCCTTCCGGCTGAGCCTGCTGGCCAAGTACCTGTGTTACGCGATCGTCGCGCTCGGCATCGGGCTGGCGTGGGGGCAGGCCGGCATGCTCACCCTCGGCCAGGGAGTGTTCTTCGGGCTCGGCGGCTACTCCATGGCGATGCACCTCAAGCTCACCGAGGGCGGCGGGCTGCCCGACTTCATGGTGTGGAGCGGGGTGGAGGAGCTGCCCGCGTTGTGGGTGCCGTTCGGCGACCCGGTCCTCGCCCTGGCCACGGCCGTGCTGGGGCCGACGCTGATCGCCGCCGTGCTCGGCACGCTGGTGTTCCGGCAGCGCGTACGCGGCGCGTACTTCGCGATCCTCACCCAGGCGCTGGCCGCCGCCATGGTCATCCTGCTGGTCGGGCAGCAGGGCCTGACCGGCGGCACCAACGGCATGACGAACTTCTTCGACGTGTTCGGCCAGGACCTCGCCGAGGACTCCACGCAGCGCGCGCTCTACCTGGTGGTGGCGTCCGCACTGGGCGTGCTCTACCTCGCCACCCGGCAACTGGTGAACAGCCGGTACGGCCGGCTGCTCGTCGCGATCAGGGACGGTGAGGACCGGGTGCGCTTCCTCGGCTACGACCCGGCCCTGGTCAAGACCGTCACATTCGCCCTGTCGGCGGGCATGGCGGGACTGGCGGGCGCGCTGTTCGTCCCCGTCGTCGGCATCATCTCGCCCGCCCTGCTCGGCGTGGTGCCGTCGCTGGAGCTGGTCGTCGCGGTGGCGGTCGGCGGCCGGCACGCGCTGGCCGGGGCCGTGCTCGGCGCAGTCGTCATGGGTTACGCGCAGACGGCGTTCAGCGAGCAGTTCGCCGACGGCTGGCTCTACCTGCAGGGCGCCCTGTTCATCCTGGTCATGACGCTCGCCCCGAAGGGGATCATCGGGGTGGCGGAGAGGTGGCGACGTGCTCGAACTACGTGACGTCCAGGTCGTGTTCGACGGCTTCCGCGCGCTCGACGGCGTGAACCTGACCGTGCCCGACGGCGAACTGCGCTTCCTCATCGGGCCCAACGGAGCGGGCAAGACCACCCTGATCGATGTGATCACCGGTCTGACCAGGCCGGCGGCGGGCAGCGTGCGGTTCGCCGGCCACGACCTGGTGGGCAGGAAAGAGCACCAGATCGTACGGCTCGGCGTCGGCCGCACGTTCCAGACGTCCGTCGTCTTCGAGGAGCTCACCGTGATCGAGAACCTCGACCTCGCCGCCGGCTTCCGCAGGCCGCTGTGGACGCTGGCCAGGCGGCGCAGGGGCGTCTCGGAGGCCGTCGCCGAGGCGCTCGCCAGAACCGGGCTCGAAGACCTCGCCGAACGTTCAGCCGGGGTTCTCTCCCACGGCCAGCGCCAGTGGCTCGAGATCGGGATGCTGCTGGCGCAGCGTCCCCGGCTGCTGCTCCTGGACGAGCCGGTCGCCGGCATGTCCAAGGACGAGCGCGAGCGCACCGGCGAGCTGCTCACGCGGATCGCCGACGACCACACGGTGGTCGTGGTGGAGCACGACATGGAGTTCCTGCGGCGGCACGCCTCGACAGTGACCGTGCTGCACGAGGGCAGGGTGCTCGTGGAGGGCTCGGTCGACCAGGTCAGCGCCGACCCCCGCGTGCAGGAGGTCTACCTGGGGAGGAAGGCGAGCGATGCTGTCGGTCACAGGCCTTGAGTCCGGGTACGGGAGGGCGCGCGTGTTGTTCGGCGTCTCGCTGGAGGTGGGCGCCGGGCAGCTCGTGTGCGTCATGGGCCGCAACGGCGTCGGCAAGACCACGCTGCTCAACACCGTCATGGGCGTGCTGCCCGCGGTCGCCGGCACGGTCACGTTCGACGGCCGCGACGTCACGAAGCTCAAGCCGCACGAGCGGGTGCGGCTCGGCATGGGGTACGTGCCGCAGGGCCACCAGTGTTTCCCCCAGCTGTCGGTCCAGGGCAACCTGCTGGTGACCCTGGAGGCCGCCAAGCAGCCCAAGCAGGCCCTCGACGAGGCCCTCGACCTCTTCCCCGCGCTCAAGCCGCTGCTCAAACGGAGCGCCGGCCACCTGTCGGGCGGCCAGCAGCAGCAGCTCGCCATGGCCCGCGCCCTCGTGACCAGACCGAGGATGCTCATCCTCGACGAGCCGACCGAGGGCATCCAGCCGTCGATCATCCTGGAGATCGAGGCCGCCATCGAACGCCTGCACGCCGACGGCCTGCCCCTGCTGCTCGTGGAGCAGTACCTCGACATCGCGCTGCGGCTGGCCGACACGTTCGCCATCCTCGACGGCGGGCACGTGGTGCGCACCGGTACCGCCCAGGACCTGCACCGCGAGGACGTCCGCCGCCTGCTGGCCGTGTGAGACCCCGCGCCCACTGCGGGGTCACTTGCGGGGTCACTTGCGGGGTCACTGCGAACGTCACTGCGGGCGTCACCGCGGAATCTGCGCCAGGAACGCCCGGGTGTTGGCGGCGGCCTGCCGGTCGCCGGTCTGCTCGAAGACCTCCAGCGCCGCCCCGGCCAGCTCGCACGCCCGCCCGGTCGCGCCCTCCGCCCGGTTGACCCGGGCCAGGGCCAGCAGCGCGTGCGCGTCGAGCCGCCGGTCGCCGAGGCGTACGGCGATGCTCCTGGCCTGCTCGGCGGCGGCCCTGGCGGCCGGCTTGGCGGCCTGCGCCAGGCGTACCGCCGACAGGTCGAGAAGGGTGTCGGCCTGCCGGTGCCGGTCGCCCAGCTCGGCCAGGCGTCCGATGGCGGCGGCCAGCAGCTCGCCGGACTCGTCCAGCCGGCCGGCGCGGCGCAGCACCGCGCCCAGCACCCGCTCGGCGTCGGCCGTGTCGCGCTCGTTGCCGGCCTCCTTCAGACAGGCGCGCAGTGTCCGCTCGGCCTCCTCCAGCCGCCCCAGCTCCAGGTGGACCCGGGCCAGGCGGCGTACGGCGTGGTGGACGTCGCGGGCGCGGCCCTGTCGCCTCACCATGTCCAGCGCGTACTCAAGCCGTTCGTACGCGCGTTGCCACTCCCGCTCGGCCAGATGAAGATCACCCAGATCCAGCAGGATCAGCGCCTCGCCCCGGTCGTCGGCCGACCGCCGTGCCGACTCCAGCGCTGGTCCGGTCACCGAACGCCAGTCGTCGAGGTAGCGGTGGCGTTCGAGGAAGGGGCCCAGCAGGTGCGCCAGCCGCCAGCACTCGTCGTCCAGCCCCGCCATGTGCAGGTCGGCGACCAGGCTCGCCAGGAACGCCCGCTCGGCCGCCAGCCATTCGACCGACTCCCTGATGTCCCTGGTGGCCACGGCCGTGGCTGGATCGCCCGACACCAGCGAGAACCGGGAGGTCCGCACCCTGTCCAGCACCACGGCCGCCACTCTCGCCAGCACCCCGGAGACGGGCTGCTCACGGGCGAACAACCTGGTCAGATCGTGCATGCGATAACGAACCTGGCCCGCCACGTCGACCCCGCACGTCTCCAGCAGGCCCGCGTCCACCAGCGTCTCGGCATGCCCGCCGAGCTGCTCGGTCACCCAGTCGGCGACGTCGGGCGCCGACAACGTACTGAGCCCGCGCAACGTCAGCCTGGCCGGCTCCGGCAGTCCGTCGAAGCCGATGGCGAGCACGCTGCGCACCGTCTGGTCGCCCGCGTGCAGCCGGTCGAGCCGCTCGTGCTCGTCCTCCAGCAGGCGCACCAGGTAGTCGACGGTCCACTCCGGCCTGGCCGCCAGCCGGGAGCCGGCGATGCGCAGCGCGATCGGCAGGCCGCCGCAGAACCGCGCCAGCCTGCGCATGGCGTCGTCCGCCGCGCGGCCGGAACACCTCGCCAGCAGGTCGAGCGCCTCCCCGTCGTCCAGCACGCCGATGGACAACCGACGCGCCCCGGTCAGCCCACCAAGCGAGGAACGGCTGGTCACGACCGTCGGGCAGGACGTCAGCAGCGGCCGCACCTGCGCCTCGCCGACCGCGTTGTCGAGCACCACCAGCAGCTTGCGGGCGGCCACGTACGTGCGGAAGAGCCGTTCGCGCTGCTCCAGCGACGCGGGGATCGCCTGGGACGGGCAGCCCAGCCAGCGCAGGAAGTCCTCCAGCACCGCCGACGGCGCCGTCGTCTCGCGCAGGTCGGCGTACAGGATGCCGTCGGGGAAAGCCTCGCGCCCCCGCCAGGCCGCGTGCACGGCCAGCGCCGACTTGCCCGCGCCCGCCTGCCCGTGCACCACGACCTGGCCGCCGATCACCTGGTCGAGCAGGGCGGCCCGGCCCGTGAAACCCGCCACGTCGGGCGGCAGCAGCACCGGAGGGCCCGCCGACACGTGCAGCGACGCGTCGTCGTACAACATGCGGTGGTAGAGCAGCTGTAACTCCGCGTCCGGCTCGATCGCGTGGCCGCCGTCGAGCTGGTCACGCAGCACCGCGTACGCGGCCAGCGCGTCCACCCGGCGGCCGCTGCGGTAGAGGGCCAGCATGTACTGGCCGCGGAAGCGCTGCCACGTCGGATGCAGCCGGGTCAGTCCGCGCAGCTCGGCCAGCAGCTCGCGGTGGCGGCCCGCGTCCAGACCGGCCTGCAGCCTGCGCTCCAGGGCGAGCAGCCGCAGCTCGCCGAACTCCTCGCGCAGCCGGCGCGTCTCCGACCACCGCTCGCCCTCCGGGTCGACGTCCTCCAAGACCTCGCCCCGCCACAACGTCAGCGCCTCGTCGTAGGCGCCCCTGTCGACCAGCAGCCGGAACCGGTCGACGTCGAGCCCGCCGTCGCCGACGGACAACACGTACGATCCCGACACGGTGCCGATCACGTCCTTGCCGAGCAACTGCCTGAGCCGGCCGACGTAACCGCGGACCAGAGAGTCGGAGCGGTCGCCTCCCTCGCGGGGCCACAACAGCCGCCGCAGCCGCTCGACCGTCAGCGGGTGACCGGCGTTGAGCAGGAACATGGCCAGCAGATCGCGGAGCTTGGGCGTCGTGGGCGTCAGATCCCGCTCGCCGTCGCGCACCTCGAGCGGCCCCATGATGCGAAAGTCCACACGACCCTTCCTTCGAGCTTACGAAGAGAGATGCCGATCAGGATGGCACACCGGGGAGCGTCAGGACGCCCACGCCCGTGCCGTGCGTACGATCTCCTCCAGGTGCCCGCTGTGCGCGCCGTGCCAGTAGACCTGACCGCACTCCCCGCACCGGCCGTAGGCGTCGTAGCTGCGCCGCGTGCCGGCCGCCAGCAGCGGCTCGACCTCGACCTTGTCGACCTGCTCCAGCTCGCCGTTGCACGCCGTGCAGCGGGTCCACGGGCGCAGCGGCGGCGCGAAGCGCTCCAGCAGGTCGCGGAGCTGGTCGGCGGGGCGCGAGCCGCGGACGTACGCGCCCAGCCACAACGCGCGGCGGCGCAGCAGGCCGCGGTCCTGCGTCAGCAGCACCCGGCGTTCCTCGTTCGCCTGCACCACCAGCGCCGGGTCGTCCATGTCGTTGTGGTAGGCGGTGTCGACGCCGAGCAGCCGCAGCCGCCGCGCCAGCGTCCCCAGGTGCACGTCCAGCAGGAAGCGCGGCCCCTCGGGCAGCTGCTGCGGGCGCGGCACCGGGTGAACCTCCACCACGTCGCCCGGCGCGGGCTGGTAGGACGGCGGCACGCCACGATCGCCGGCCAGGATCAGCGGGCCCACCTCCGTCAGCGGGATGCCGATGGACTCGACGTGGTGCCCCAGCGTGGAGGTGCCGTCGGGAGCCACCTCCTGCCACTCGCGTCGCCGGCTCACCGGCAGGAACATCCTCAGCTCAGAGGCGATGCGCAGGCGTGCAGTCACATCCCCATTGTGGAGGACCGGACCGCGGGAGTTCATGCTGATATCTCCCGGCGCGGGCTCACCGGAGTGGCGGATTCGCGTTCTTCGCCCGCTCCAGCGCCAGGTCGGCCCACCACTCACCGAGCTCCGGGGACACGACGCCGCGCTCGGGATCCTTCTCCCCGTCGGTGCCGCGCCTGCACCGGCCGCCCGACGTGCCCGGCCGCGCGATCCACAGGTACGCGTCGACCAGCTCCTCGCCCGTTGCCGTGGTGGGCCGCGGGCCGACGCCCCTGCCCGGAGGGTTGCACCACACCTGCGGGTCGTCGTACTTCTTCGCCGGCTCCCACGAACCCTGGCCGTTCCTGGCCGTGTCGATCACGAAGTGCGGCATCCTCGACCGGTCGACCGGCACGTCCTTCGGGCACGCGTCGCGGCCTGTGCTCAGCTGGACGCTGACGCAGGCCGACAGCGCCTTGCCGTACTCGACGCTCTCGTCCGTACGCTCGAATCCGGCGGTGTTGACGAAGAACCCGTCCGCCTCCTCAATCCCCGCCGCGATCAGCCGCCGCGCCATGACGTCGGTCCCCGGCCAGAAGTCCTGGCTGCCGTCGAGGTAGACCGCCGTGCGGGGGTTGGACTTGAGGCTGCTACGGCCTGCCGGAGGTCCCGGTAACGCTGGTCGGGGGAGCCGTCCTTGTCGCACTTCTCCGTCCCCGGCAGCTTGACCAGGCTCGACGGCTCCAGGATGACCACCGCCCCGGCCTGGCCGATCTGGTGGGCGACGCCCTTGATCCACTCCTGGTACGCGGCCAGCTCCGCCGGCTCGACCGGCAGGCAGTCGCCGCCCGGCAGGCGGTTGACCAGGAACACCGGGACGCCTCCCCGCTCGCCCGCCGCCCTGATCGTTTCGTCGACCTTCGACCTGACCTCGGGCCGGCCGAGGCGGATGGCATGGGGGACCGCGGCCAGCCTGCTCATCAGCTCCGCGTCCGCGGGGCGCTCCTTCGCCCACAGAGCCGCCTGCCGGCTCGCGCCCGGCTCGGGAGGAGAGTAGAACGAGACCTCGGCCGGGGCCCTGAGCGGGTTGCGGGGAACCGGGGCCTGGCGCGAAGCCTCGGCGTCGTTCCGGGCGGGGGAGGAGCCGGCGCCCGCGGTGCCTTGGTCACGCCACATGAGCGCCGCCCACACCCCGGCCACCGCCACGACCACGGCCGCCGCGACCGCCACCACCTTGCGCTGCCTGCCCGCCGTAGGCCCGCGCCCGGGGTCTCCGTCCCCGGGAACGTCCGGCGGGTCGTGGTCTCCGGAATCTGCGTCGTCACCGGCGCGGCTGCTCGGGCCGGTCGTACCCGCATCGACGCCCGGAGCGGTCGGCCGCCCGCCTCCTCCCGTCGGCGCCGTACCGCCCACGGATCCGGAGGCGGCGGTGCCCGGCACGTCCGAGGCGCTGAGGTGGTCCAACAGGTCCTGCGCCGTGGGGCGCAGCGCCGGGTTCTTCGCCAGCGACGCCACCACCAGCTCCCGCAGCGGCCCCGTGAGCCCGCGCAGGTCGGGGGTCTCGTTGATGACGCGCAGCAGGACCGTCGGCACCGAACCCGACCCGAACGGCGGCACGCCCCCGGCGGCGAAGGCGACCGTACAGCCCCACGAGAAGATGTCCGACGCCGGCCCGATGGTGGCGCCCGACACCTGCTCGGGCGACATGTACGACGGCGTCCCCACGATCGCGCTGCTCACCTCCGCGTCCGCGAGCTGCGCGATGCCGAAGTCGATGACCTTCGGCCCCACCTGCGACAGCAGCACGTTCGACGGCTTGAGGTCGCGATGCACCACCCCGGCCCCGTGGATGGCGCGCAGGGCCATGGCCATCGAGGCGGCCAGCCCGTCGAGAGCCGAGCCCTTGAGCGGCCCCGAGGACCGCACGACGTCACCGAGGCTCGGCCCCTCGACGTGTTCGGTGACCAGGTAGGCCACGTCGCCCTCGACGTCGGCGTCGAGGACGGGAGCGGTGCAGAAACGGGCGACCCGCTTGGCGGCCGACACCTCGCGGGCGAAACGGCGCCGGAAGCCGGGGTCCGCGTCCATCCTGGCGTGGATCAGCTTGACGGCCACCCGCGTGCCGTCAGGGGCGCGGCCCAGGTAGACGACGCCCATGCCGCCCTCACCAAGCCGGCCCAGGAGGGTGTACGGGCCCACCTGCCTGGGGTCTCCGTCTCTCAGCGCCTCCATGGTCATAGACGGTCAGGTTAGCCCTCGTGCGCCCCAGGTTCCACGCGCGCCTGGACCTCCATACGCCACTGGTTCCATTCGTCGAACAGCTCGAACCCCATGGCCTCGTTGATGGCGAGCATGTGTCTGTTGCCGGTGGCGTTCCAGGTGAGGATGCGTTCGACGTGCGGCTCGCGCTCGCGCAACCACAGCAGGTTGCCCACCTTGAGCAGCAGGCCCAGGCGGTGGCCGCGGTGCGCGCCGAGCACCGTCGTGTCGGCCTGGCCCGCCCAGCCGTCGGAGCGGTCGGCGTTGACGTAGATGCGCGTGTAACCCGCGGGGGCGCCGTCGCTGTCGCGGCGGGCGATCGAGGTGTAGCAGGTCTGGCCACCGGGGACGATGCCCTCCTCCCGGTGGCGTACGCGCTCCGGGCTGAAGACTCCGTCCTCGACGCCGCTGTCGCGCGGGGCGTCGTTCATGCCGTCCATCAGGGTGGCGAGATCGGGCGCCAGCTCGGCACCCGCCGGTCCCTCGAACCGTTCGACGTGGTAGCCGTCGACCTCGGGGATCATGCGTTCGAGCGCCGCCCAGTCCGCCCTGCGCAGGTCGAGCACGCGGCGGGCCTCGGCCAGCGCCACCTCCATGCCGCGGGCCCGCGCGAAACGGGCGCCGTCGCCGGTGACGGGCGTCTCCGCGAGCAGCAGCCGCCTGCCGTGGTGACGCAGGCGGCCGAGCACGTGCGCGAACAACTCCGTCCCGAGCCCGCGCCGCTGGCGTTCAGGGTGGACGGCGAGCGCGGAGATCACCCCGAGGTGAGCGTTGTCGACCAACGGGAGCGACAGCCCGTAGCCGCCCACGACCTTGCCGTCCTCGACGGCCACCCAGGCCTCGGCCCGCCTGCCCAGGTCGGGGGTGCACAAATCCCGGTGGAAGCGGGCGAGCCGCGGCAGAGGGCCGCGGTCGTCGGCCGCGGCGGCGGCCACGTAGGCGTCGTACAGGCCCGCGACCAGGTCGTCCGGCTGGTCGTCGAGATCGATCGGCTGGATCCGCATGAGGTCAGCCAAGCGCACCCGCCGCGGCCGGGCGACAGGTTTTCCGCCGCCTACTGGCGGTAGTTCTCCACCTCGCGGACCGGCCTGGCCGCGGCGTCGTCGGGGTCCTCACCCGCGTTACGCCTGGCCCGGCGCTGCCTGAGCAGGTCCCAGCACTGGTCGAGGGCCGTCTCCAGCTCCTTGACGCGCGCGTGCTCCTCGTCGGTGGTCACCTCGCCCGCGGCCAGCTTGTCGCGGAGCGTGTGCTCCTCGCTGACCAGAGCGCTGATCCTGGTGAGAATCTCGTCGTCCCGCATGCCCAAGACTCTAATCACCTCGTGATAGAAGACGCCCTATGCCTGGTATTGCGCTGGTAAGAAAGCCCGGTCCCCGAATCGCCGAAGGAATCGTCACCCACATCGAACGCGAACCCGTGGATCACCGGCGGGCCCTCGCCCAGCATGACGCGTACGTCGAGGCCCTGGCGGACGCCGGGTGGCGGCCCGTCCACGTGCCGCCCGCCGACGATCTGCCCGACGCGCCCTTCGTGGAGGACACCGTGGTGGTGTCGGGGCGGCTGGCGGTGCTGACCAGGCCGGGTGCGCCGGAGCGGCGGCCGGAGGTGGACTCCGTGGCGGCGGCCGTACACGACCTCGGGCTGACGGCGGTCAGGATCGCCGAGCCGGGCACGCTCGACGGCGGCGACGTGCTGCAGACCGGCGACACCCTGTACGCCGGCAGGTCCGTGCGCTCCAACGACCAGGGCATCGCCCAGTTGGCCGCCCTCCTTCCCGAACGCGAGGTCGTGCCCGTGACCATGCGGGGCGTGCTGCACCTGAAGTCCGGGGTGACAGCGCTGCCCGACGGGACCCTCATCGGCGACCCCCGCCACGTGGACCTGCCCAAGCTGCTCGTGCCGGAGGAGGAGCCGGGCGCGCACGTGGTGCCGCTCGGGGACGACCGCGTCCTGCTGGCCGCGTCGGCGCCGCGTACCGCCGCCATGCTCGAACAGCGCGGACTCGCCGTGACGACCGTCGACATCTCCGAGTACGAGAAACTCGAAGGCTGCGTGACCTGCCTCAGCGTCCTCATCCCCGACTGAGCATCGGCCCCGGCAGAGCTGTGGGCCCGCCCTCGGACCGACCCGAGATCCGAATTCTGAACCCCGGCGGATTCCTGGGCCCGCCTCCGGATCGACCCGAGATCCGAACTCCGAACCGCGGCGGTTCCCCTGGGCCCTACCCGGCTCGGCCTCGACCCGCTTCTCAGGATCTGGGACCCGGGACGGCGCATGGCGAGACATCTGGTAGCGTTCCTGTCATGCTGCGCGGCCTCCTGCTTAGCTGCCGCGGCGGGGGCCTCTAAGGCCGGCTCCCTCGCCGCGGAGCCTGTCGTGCGCGTCGGCCGCTTTCTTCCGTCCGACTCAGGAGCAGCAGTCATGACCGCTCAGCAGCCCAGCACCATGCCGATCCATCGTTACCAACCGTTCGAGCCCGTTCGCCTGCGCGACCGCACCTGGCCCGACCAGGTCATCACCAAAGCGCCCCGCTGGTGCGCGGTGGACCTTCGCGACGGCAACCAGGCCCTGATCGACCCGATGGACCCGCACCGCAAGCTCCAGATGTTCGAGCTGCTGGTACGCATGGGCTACAAGGAGATCGAGGTGGGCTTTCCGGCCGCCTCGCAGACCGACTTCGACTTCATCCGGCAGATCATCGAGGAGGGCCACGTCCCTGACGACGTGGTCATCCAGGTGCTGACCCAGGCCAGGCCCGAGCTGATCGAGCGCACCTTCGAGTCGATCGAGGGCGCCAAGCAGGCCATCGTCCACCTGTACAACTCGACCTCCACCCTCCAGCGGCGCGTGGTCTTCGGCCAGGACAAAGACGGCATCACCGCCATCGCGGTCGAGGGCGCCAAACTGGTGAAGAAGCTCGCCGACGCCACCGACGTCGACGTGCGCCTCCAGTACTCCCCGGAGTCGTTCACCGGCACCGAGCTCGAATACGCCGTCGAGGTGTGCGACGCCGTCACCGAAGTGTGGCAGCCCACCCCCGACCGCAAGGCCATCATGAACCTGCCGGCCACCGTCGAGATGGCCACGCCCAACGTCTACGCCGACCAGATCGAGTGGATGCACCGCAACCTCAAGCGCCGCGACTCGATCATCCTGTCGCTCCACCCGCACAACGACCGCGGCAGCGCCGTGGCCGCCGCCGAACTGGGCTACATGGCGGGCGCCGACCGCATCGAAGGCTGCCTGTTCGGCAACGGCGAACGCACCGGCAACGTCTGCCTGGTCACCCTGGGCATGAACCTGTTCTCCCAGGGCGTCGACCCCGAGATCGACTTCAGCGACATCGACGAGGTCCGCCGCGTCACCGAATACTGCAACCAGCTGCCCGTCCACCCCCGCCACCCGTGGGGCGGCGAACTCGTCTACACCGCCTTCTCCGGCTCCCACCAGGACGCCATCAAGAAGGGCTTCGAACACCTCGAGAAGGACGCCGTGGCGGCGGGCGTGCCGGTCGACGACCACACGTGGGCCGTCCCCTACCTGCCGATCGACCCGAAGGACATCGGCCGCACCTACGAGGCCGTCATCCGGGTCAACAGCCAGTCGGGCAAGGGCGGGGTCGCCTACATCATGAAGGCCGACCACCAGCTCGACCTGCCGCGCCGGCTGCAGATCGAGTTCTCCAAGGTCGTACAGGCCCGCACCGACACCGAGGGCGGCGAGATCAGCCCGGCCGCCATGTACGACGTCTTCCGCGACGAATACCTGCCCAACCCCGCCAACCGGTGGGGCCGGCTCAGCCTCCTCGCCCACCGCCACGAGTCCACCGAAGAACACGACCGCATCAGCGCCGACATCCGCCTCGACGGCGAGATCCGCGAGGTGACCGGCACGGGCAACGGCCCCATCTCCGCCTTCATCGACGCTCTGGCCCAGATCGGCATGGGGGCGCGCGTGCTCGACTACGTGGAGCACGCGATGAGCGCGGGCACCGACGCCAAGGCCGCCTCATACCTGGAGTGCGACGTGGACGGGCAGGTGCTGTGGGGCGTGGGCATCGACGCCAACGCGACGACGGCCTCCCTCAAGGCCATCATCTCCGCCGTCAACCGCGCCTTCCGCTGACCACGGATCCTCACCGCCGGGCCTCGTACGGACCTGCGAGGCCCCGGCCCTCTCGGCACGCGCTCACAAGGCCGCCCACCACCCACTCGACCGCTCCCTACCCGGGGGTCCGTGTCGAGTGGCCTCCGTGCTTTTTAGGTGCCGGGTGTGCAGTCGTACAGCTCGCCATAGCGTTTCTGAGCGATACGCATGAGCGCGATCAAATCCAGGATCCCATCCCTACCCTTGACGATCTGGGGCAAGTAGATATCAATCATTCGTTGTCTGTCGCCGCAGCGGAACATGGCGCTGACTCGGTACGGCTGGTCGGTGAACGGGGCGCTCGAAACGTATGCGGCCATGCCTTCACCGAGCTCCGGAGGAAGTCTTACTCCTTCGTGGTCGGTGTAGAGTGGAATCCTATCCTCAATCATGAGGAAGTTCAGGTGCCGCAATGGCATTCCGGGACCTTCTTGTCTCCACCACACCTTAAGAGGGCGGGACGCTGTCTCAGGAGCTCGGCAGTCGCCGTTCCTTTTAGTGCCGTTGGCCCTCTCAATGAGAGGTTCGGTCATGCCACTGGTAAGGCGAAACGCCTGTTCAGGTATAAGGTTGCAGACATATGGTGCGGAATCCATGACTCGTTGCGGAGCTGGCGCTGGCGTGGAGGCAATCTGATTCTGTGGGGTACAGGCAGCGGCGATCAACACGAGAGCAATAACCGCAATGGGAAATCGGTAATGCCTCATCTGCTACCTCCAAATGAGGCTGTCCCGAGGTCAAGGTAATCGTCCACCTCACTCGTACTTCGAAAAGTCTTGCTAAAAATGTTGTACAGCTCGCTACTTCCTCCCGTTTCGCGAGTCCATTCGAGGAAGGCGCTGTACTGCTGAGGAGTCATATCGGTGAAAGGCTTGATCCTGTGCGGCAGCCCCACCGTAAATGTCTGCTTGCTCAGGTCCAGCCCGTCGAGCAATCCCTTGTTCAACATGGCTGTGGAGAGCATCTGCTCTGCTAGCCTCTCCACCGCCAGTCGGTTGTCCGCTAGTCGCTGTTGTGTCTCGTCGAGGCTCTGTTCCTGGTCGGACATTCGATGTGCAACCTGACCAGCGAGTTGATCGTATGCGCTTCCGGTGAGTTTGTCGTATCCCCTGTCAATCAGTTCACTGAAGGCTCCCGTGGCCAGTTGGCCTACCTGCTTGGCGCCCGGGACTGGAAGCAGCCCCAGTGCGTTGCTCACCATGGTCTTCAACGCCTCATCCGCCTTCTTTTCGTCTAGCCCTTTGGCGATCAGCATCTGGCGGCGGCTCTCCACGATGTGTGAGAAAGGACGTGCCTCTTCCACCGACCGGTCTGTAAGGAACTGCATTACATCCGTCCGGTCAACCCGTCCATTCTCATTGAGATCGAAGCGCTTGACATCCGCCTCGGTGAATCCCAGCCTTTTCGCGTTGGACGTGTTTAGGCCGACCGGTGGCACGGTGTCGAGTGCCGCTCGCATGTGTTCGGTCTGTGCGCGTATCAGCGCCTCGAACCCGGCGTCGTTGGAGGTGGCGAGCAGCAACGCATAGGACATGTCCTGCGCCGCGACCTGCCCGAAGGTCGCGTGGTTCAGGTAGAGCCGGGAGAGCTGGTCGATGTTGGCCGAGATCGCCCGGGCGAGTGGGTGACTCAGCGCCGCGTACCGGTCGAAAGCTTCCCGGTTCCTGATTTCCAGGTTGCCGCTGTCGGCCTTGCCAAAGGCGCCGCGTACCTCGTTGGAGAGGATCTGCGTCAGGTCGGCAGCCAGCTTCTGGGACGTGGCGTCCTGGCCGGTGGTGGCGGTCACCAGCAGGTCGTTGAACGGCGCGTAGTCCTTCGTGAACAAGGAAGCTTTCCAGCGGGTCGTCAGCAGGTAGTCCAGGACGGATTCCTTCCACCCGGGTGGAGTGTGGTTCAGCAGGGCATGGGACGCTTCCCGGCTGGACCTGGCCGCGTGGAACAGGTCGTCGACCACGGACGACTGGGTTTTGGCGCCCGGCGCACCCGCCTGCGCCTCCGGTCTCAGCAGGGTGCCGAGGCCGAGCGCGCCGGCCAAGTCGACGATGGGAAGCTGGATGCCCGCGAAGACACGGCCCAGTGGCTGCCTGCTCGCCGCCCACTCGCCCTTTCGCTGCTCGTACTCGTAGACGATCACGTCACGTCCGACGGTTTCCATGAACTCCTTCGAGTACGGGGGGTTCCCGTCGTGGGCACGCCAGATGAGCGCCAGCGCCTGGTAGCCGGAGTACGTCGTGCCACCCGTCCTGTGCTGGGCCCGGCCCTGCTGCACCAGTTGCTGAAAGAAACCGGCGCCCGCGTACGCCGGATTCTTCGGACTCGTTCCTCTGGCCAGAGCGGCGCTCAGCATGCGCAGCGTCTTGCTGCCTCCGTTGGAGAGTTGAGCGACGCGTTTGGCGTCGCCGTGGGCTCTGGCGTCGCGTAGTTGGGCGGCGAGCGAGCCGGGGAGCCGCGTCAGGCCCTGGGCACCCAGCGTGCCGAGGAACGCCTTGACGAACTCGGCATCCCCTCCTCTCGATACGTATTTCTCCAGCTCGGCCAGTGCTTCGGCATCACCGTCCGCGGCCTTCAGCGCCGCGCGGCCGGCGAGCGTGCCGTCCAGCAACCCTGTGGCCGCCTCCAAACCGTCGGGCATCTCGAGATAGCTTCCGGCGGGCGTGCTCCGGCCGAAGGCGATCTTCTGCCGCTGCAACTCGTGGACGAGTTTCTGCCGCCGCCGTAGATCTTCGGCCTGTGTGGTGACTCGACCGGCCAACTGCCGCAGCCGCGCCGCCGGTGAGGTGTCGAGTCCAGCGCTCCGTAGTTCACTGTGCAAAGCCCGGGCCAGTTCCTCCAGCCGCCTGGCGGCCTCGGTGTGCTTGCTCGTCATCGTGTCGAAAGCGGGCTGCTTGACCCCGGTGAACTCGGTCATGGCTTGTCCGGGATGGACGCCAGCTTCTGATTCGCGCTGTGAACGGCCTGGGCGAGCAGGTGGCGCAGCTCTTGCTGGTCGGCGTGGAGTTGGGCACCGAACCGGCCGCCCGTCGGCCCCACCCACGCGTCCTTCTCCATCAGGCGGCAGGACGGATCGAGCGACCACCAGTGCTCGTCGGACAGCCGCTGGATCCGCTGCGCCACGGCACGCATCGCCTCGCGATCGAGGTCAGCCACGATGATTCCCTCGCCCGGTTCGCCGCGCCAGAACAGGTCAGGAGGCGGCACGTCGCCCACCTCATTCGCACGGTAATCAACAGCACATCAACAAAACAAGTTGAACCCCGGTGAAAGGTATGGCGCGTTTGCACTTCATCCGTGAATAGGTGTTTCGCCTGATGTGACACTTTGGCTTCAGGGTTGCGAAGTGCGAGGTCAACGGTACGATTCGGCCGATGTGCGACATATGATCGCGGCAATGTGGGCGATGTCTTCGTAGCGCACGGCAAGCATGTCGAGGCAGGTGGCCACCGCCCGATGGCCAGCCGCATGGCGAGCCTCCTTGCACTGGTTGGCGGCCTGATCACCTTGATAGAAATGGTGGCCTGAACCCGTGGAGGCGAAGGCAACGCCGCTGTCCGCCGGGGACGGGTCTCCTCTTCGCTCTCCAGCCGCCCACACCAGATCACATTCCTGGGGAGAAACACGCCAGACTCCGGGAGAGAGAACTGCACCCGGGCACGGGTGATGACCAGCATGAATTTCGGCTGTGTGTCACTATGCTCACCGTCAAACTTGCCCCGCCCACCGGCGCGAGTTGCCATTCCAAGCTTCGCATAGGCAGGAATGCGGTGAACGAAGAGGAACAAATCCTCACCTTGATCACGCGTTGCCGGGCGCTCGTGCGGCCTCCCGTCAGGCGGCCCTGGGACCGACGCCAGACATCCGTTCTGTCCGGATGCGGCCGATCAGCGCGGTAGTGGAGGTCCGGTTGGCGAAGGGATGGTCGGTGCCGAGGTAGCGCCGGGCCTGCCGATCCATGAAGGCGGCGAACCGGTCAGGGATGCCGGGCCCCTCGAAGGTCACGGTGCCGCGTACGACCAGGCGCTGCCGCCGTCCTTCGGGAGAGTTCCTGTCGTCCTCGATGAGCACCGTGACCTGGGGATTCGTCCGCAGGTTGCGGACCTTGACCCGGTGGCCCTCCGTGCCGAGCACAAGGTCGTCCCCGTCCTGTGACACCACATGAGGCTGACCTGGGGCGAGCCGTCGTCCCGGCGACGTTTTTCTCGCTGACTCCCCCGCTCGGCCGGCGGTCGAAGTGATCGCCGACAAGTGGCCGGTCGTGGTGTTGTACGCGCTCAGCCGAGGACCGCGCCGCCACGGCGAACTGGTCTCCTGGCCTGCGCTGATCCTGCGGACCGCGCGGCACGGGCATCGGCGGCGGTCCTGTCATGGTGTGCGCCCAGCCGTTCCGCGCGGTCCGGTGGCCCGCGTATCCGGTGGCCAGGTCCTGGCCAAATAGAAAACGTTGCGTTCTCAATAGGTGAAGCCTATGCTACGTAGAGAACGCTTCGTTCTCTAAGAGGTGGGGTGTCATGGCCGTCGTGTTGTCGGGCCTGATTCTGACGATGCTGCTGGGCGCGCTCGACCAGACGATCATGGCGCCCGCGCTCCCGGCCGTGGCGGGCAGCCTGGGCGGGCTCGACCAGATGCCGGTCGTCGTCACCGCCTACCTCGTCGCCGCCACCGTGGTCATGCCTGTCTACGGCAAGCTCGGCGACAGGTACGGCCGCAAGCCCGCCATGCAGGTGGCCATCGTGGTGTTCGTGGCCGGAGCCGTGCTGTGCGCGCTGGCCACCTCGATGCCGCAGTTCATCGCCTTCCGCGCCCTGCAGGGGCTGGGCGGTGGCGGGCTCATGATCGGCGCCCAGGCCATCATCGGCGAGATCGTCAGCCCGCGCGAAAGGGGCCGCTATCTCGGCTTCATCGGAGCCGCCTACGTCGTGGCCGCCGTGGGCGGACCGCTGATCGGCGGGCTGTTCATCGACCGGCTGAGCTGGCGGTGGATCTTCGCCATCTACCCACCGCTCGGCCTGATCGCCCTGATCGTGCTGAGCGTGACGTTGCGGCTGCCGAAGCCCCGTACGCGGGCGCCGCTCGACGTTGCGGGCGCGCTCACCCTGGCCGTCGCCGTGGTCGGCGTGGTCATGGTGGGGCAGACCCGCGACCCCGTATACCTGGTCGTGGCCGCTGCCGGGCTGGTGGCCTGGCTGGTCAGCACCCGGTACGCCAAGGACCCGATCCTGCCGTTGCGGCTCTTCCGTGACCGGGCCTTCGCGATCCCCGTGGCGATCAGCCTGCTCATCGGGTTCGCGCTGTTCGGGACGATCACGTACATGCCGGCCTACCTGCAGATCGCCACGGGCACCAGCGCCACGCAGGCGGGGCTGCTGGTGACCGCACTGATGGGCGGCGTGCTGGTCACGACCATCGTGTCCGGCCGGCTGATCACGCGGACCGGGAAGTACAAGGCCTACCCTGTCGCCGGCACGGCCGTGGCGGCGGCCGGACTCGGGCTGATCGGTCTGGCCGGCGGCTCGGCGCTCGGGCTCGCCCTGGCCATGCTGCTGACCGGGCTGGGCGTCGGGCTCGTCATGCAGACCATGGTGCTGGCCGCGCAGAACGCCGTGGGGTACGCCGACCTCGGCACCGCCACCTCGTCGGTGACGTTCCTGCGCCAGATCGGCGCCTCGGCCGGGGTCGCGCTGGTAGGGGCCCTGATCACCATGAGGTCCGGCATCGCCGCCACCGATCCGGCGGCCCTGCCCGCCGGCGTGCGCGAAGCCTTCACCGCCGCCGTGCCGTCGGTGTTCGCGGCCATGGCGCCGCTGCTGGTGGTGGCGTTCGTGCTCGCGCTCGCGCTGCCGGCGCGGCCACTGCGCACCACCGCCCACACCGAGGATGAAGCGGTGGACGCCGGGAACCGGCCGTGAGCGCTGAGGACCGGGCGCCCATGGCGAGTGGTTCGTGAATGCGAGGAGAACGGGTGATGGAAGGCGAGGAGCGGTGGTGACCGCGCCGCGGCCGTACGCCGGAAGCACTGTCGTGGTCGCCACTCCGGAGTGGATGACGAGGAGATGACGTGAAAGCCGAGAGAAACCGTGAAAGCCGGGAAGCGACCGGAAGCCTCGTCGCACCCCTGGACGCCTTCGGCCATGACGATCTGGCCGTGGCCGGCGGCAAGGGCGCGAACCTGGGGGAGCTGGTCAGGAAGGGCCTGCCGGTGCCGGGTGGTTTCATCGTCACCACCCACGCGTACGGGCTGGTCGCGCAGGGCCATGACACGCGCGAGTACTTCGAGCAAGCCGAGCTGCCCGCCGACCTGGCGGAGGCGATCGCCGACGCCTACGCCGGTCTCGGCGGCGGGCCCGTGGCCGTGCGCTCCAGTGCCACCGCCGAGGACCTGCCGGGGGCCGCGTTCGCCGGTCAGCAGGACACCTACCTCAACGTGGTCGGCGAGGAGGCGCTGTTCGACGCCGTGCGCCGCTGCTGGGGTTCGTTGTGGACCGATCGCGCGAAGGCCTACCGCGCGAGGTTGGCCATCGACGGTTCAGGGGTGCGGATCGCGGTGGTGGTGCAGAGCATGGTGGAGGCCGAGACGGCCGGGGTCATGTTCACCGCGAACCCCGTCACCGGCGACCGCGCGCAACTCGTCATCGACGCCAGCAGCGGCCTCGGGGAGGCCGTCGTCTCCGGGCTCGTCACGCCCGACCACTATGTGGTCGGCGCCTCTGGGCACGTCGACTTCACTCCGGGCCGCCGCGAGGTGGTCATCCGGGGTACCTCCGGCGGCGGCGTCAGCCGCGAGACCGGCGCGGCGGACGCCGCCGAGCGGCTGCCCGATGCGGTGGTGGAGGAACTGGCCCGGCTCGGCAGAGACGTCGCCGCGCACTTCGGGCGCCCCCAGGACATCGAGTGGGCCTACGCGGGCGGCCGGGTGCACCTGCTGCAGGCGCGGCCGATGACCGCGCTGCCGCCGCCACCGGTCGGGAAGCTCAACCCGATCCAGCGCCGGCTGGTGACCGTTCTGCTCGAATACCTCCCTGAGCGGCCGTACCCGATTGACGTGACGACCTGGCTGCCGTACGGCCCGGCCGGGCTCATGCGCAAGATCACGTCCTCGTACGGGATCCGGGGCGCGTTCGAGAACTTCCTGCGCGAGGAGGACGGGGTCGTCTACCAGCTCGTGCCGCCGAAGCCGCATCCGACGCCGAGGATGTTGCTCACCCCGTTCCGGCTCCTCGCCAGGGCCAGACGGTACGACCCCGCCCGCTGGACCGAGGACCCGCGCTACCGCGACTATCTCCACCGGGCCAGGGAGCTGGCCTCGCGCGATCTCGGGTCGATGCCGTGGGAGCGGCTGGTCCGCGTGCCGAGGGAGGTGCTCGACGTCGTGCAGCCGGTGGCCGGCCTGCGCATGGACTACCTGCCGGGCTCGGGGCTCGCGCTGCTGCGGCTGCTGATGGCGGTCCGGCTGCTGGGCCGCCGCGAGCTGTTCGGCGACCTGCTGTACGGGGCGCGTACCCGTACCACCGACGCCAACGAGGCGCTGGAGCGGCTCGCGCGGGTGGCCAGGCGCACCGGAGCGCTTGACGCGGACCCGTTGCCGGCCGAGTTCGAGGGCGAGTTGCGGGAGTTCCTCGCCGAGTACGGTCACCGGGAGACGTCGAGCCCCGTCCTCGTCACCCCGCCGACCTGGGCGGACGCTCCTGAGGCCGTGCTCGGCCTGGTCAGGGCGCTGGCCGGCGCCCCACCCGGGAAGAAGGAGGGCGAGGACGCGCTCGACCGCCTGCTCCGTCACCCGCGCCTGCGTTCCGAGCGCCGCCGCGCCCGGGTGCGGCGCTGGGCGGCGGCGGCCCGCGCGGGCGTCGCCTTCCGCGAGGACAGCCACTTCTCCTTCACGCTGCCGCAGCCCGTCCTGCGCAGGTCGCTGGTGGAGATCGGCCGCCGCCTGGCCGACGTGTGGGTGCTCGACCGGCCCGAGGACGTCTTCCACCTGCGGCTGGAGGAGCTCGAAGCGATCGGGGACGTCACCGCGCTGTCCGTGGACGACAGGGAGCGGCTGCGCGAGAAGGTCAGGGCGCGGGCGGCCAAGCGGGAGGAGCTGTCCGGTGTGCGGCTGATCGACCCGGCCGCGGTCTTCCCGTCCCGCGCGACGGGCGACGCGCTCCTCACCGGGTCGCCCGCGAGCGGCGGCGTCGCGACCGGGCCGGTGAAGCTGATCAGGGAGCCGGCCGACTTCGGCAAGCTGAAGGGCGGCGACGTGCTCGTCTGCCCGTACACGAACCCCTCGTGGACGCCGCTCTTCCAGCAGGCGGCGGCCGTGGTCGTCGACACGGGCGGCGCGGGCTCGCACGCGGCGATCGTGGCCAGGGAGTACGGCATCCCGGCCGTCATGGGCACGGGCACGGGCACGTCGGTGCTCCAGGACGGCGAGATCGTCACCGTCGACGGCGGCGCGGGCACGGTCGCCCGCGCTACCTAAGATGCGTGTCATGGTCACCGACCACCGCAAACTGCCGCGGCGCCGGGGCGAGGCGCTCAACGCGGCCATCTACCAGGCGACGCTCGACGAGCTGGCCGAGGTCGGCTACGCCGGGCTGACCATGGAACGGGTCGCCGAGCGGGCGAGGGCCAGCAAGGCCTCGCTCTACCGGCGCTGGCCCTCCCGCATCGAGCTGGTGATGGAGGCGGTCTACAGCTCGCTGCCCACCCCGGAGTCCTCGCCCGACACCGGCAACCTCCGCGACGACCTGGTGGCGATGCTGAGCCGTACGGCGCAGGCGTTGTCGGGTCCGGCCGGCGAGGCGATGCGCGGCCTGCTCGGTGAGGCGCTGCGCAGCGAGTCGCCGCTGAGCGCCATGCGCAGGAGCACGCAGGGCGTCGGGAGGAAGATGATGGAGGAGGTCGTCCGCCGGGCCGTCGAGCGGGGTGAGGTCGATCCCCGCGACGTCACCCCTCGACGGCTCGACGCCGGGCAGGCGCTGCTACGGCACCATTTTCTCTTCCAGGGCACGCCCATCCCGGACAGCCTCGTGGTCGAGATCGTGGACGAGGTGCTGGTGCCGCTGCTCAAACGGCGGTGAGCGGGCTTGTCACGGTCCGGCTCCGCCTGAGCGCGTGCCGCGCGGCCAGCCCGGCCATGCAGACGCTGACCAGCGCGCTCACGGTGACCGCCGCCGCGAACGTCCACGGCGCCTGCGCCAGACCGAGCAGCGTCAGAGCCGCGACGGGCAACCAGGCCAGCGCGGTGACGATGGCCGCCACCGCGAGCACCTTGGCGCCGGTCCCGGCCTCGGACGTCAGCGAGGGAACCTCCGCCGCCACCGTGAACACGGGCAACGACAACGCCAGGATGCCCGGGACGAAGAAGCCGCCCGTCATCGCGTCGCCAAGAGGCCCGGCCGAGGTCGTCGCGTAGGAGAGGTGGCCCAGCAGCACGATGGGGACGGCGACGGAGAGCGCCGTCGTGACCACGCGCCGAGCCCTTTCACGCGTCACGAGCCCATGCACGGGGTCGTCCATGGCGCCGCGGGCGGCGAGCACGACCGGCGTCATCGCCAGTGCTCCCATGACGCCCGCCGTGACGAACAACGACGTCGCCATGCCCTGCAGCGTCTGGGCGAGCGTCCCCATGTCGGTGGCCTCGGCCCAGACGCGGTGCAGGCTCTGCCGGTCGCGCGTACTCGGATTCCACAGGAACCACAGAGCGGCGCCCAGGACGTACAGGACGGCGGTGGCGGGAATGCGGAACGGCCGCCGTCCCGGGATGCGCCGGTGGTGGAGCCACGCGTCGGCCGCGCCCCCGATCAGGTCGAGCACCGTGCGTACGCGCACCGGCCGGGAGGCGACCAGGTCGGCGACCTCGTCGCCGTAGCGCTGCCGCCACGCGTGCGGATAGAGGCTCACCGTCGACTTGGCGATGACGCGCAGGATCATGTCGTCCCCCAGACGATCGCGGTGCGCCGTGCGCCCGCCTGCTCGATGCGCCGCAGCGTGGCGAGCTGCTCCCGCAGCGCCTCGCGCCCCCTCTCCGTGATCCGGTACGGCTTGCGCCGCTCGGCCGTCTCGACCGCTTCGATCCACGCGCGCTCCTCCAGCCGCATCAGCGCGCCGTAGAGTGTGCCGGGCTCCAGCGCGGTGCCCGAGAACTTCTCGATGTCGTGGATCATCCGGTAGCCGTGTTTCTGCCCTTCGGCCAGGCTGATGAGCACCAGCAGCGCCACGTCGGTGAAGCGGCCGAGCTCGGATGTCTTCCGTGCCATATAGTCAGTAAAACTTAGTAAGTGTCACTGAGCAATCCCCATCGTGTCCGCCGCGAGTCGCATCGCGTGCTCGAACGCCGTCCTGCGGTTCTCGATCACGTTGTTGAACTGGCCGAACACCTCGAAGCCGACCCACCCGTACAGTGCGGTCCACGCCGAGACGGCTCGCCAGATCACCGCGTCGGGCACGCCCGGCATGAGCTCGCGGAAGGAGCCGGCGTCGCGTTCGAGCTCCTCGGGGGCGTGGTCCGCGGGCGGGGTGATCGCGCCGGCCTCCCAGGCGTCGGAGATGATCCGGCCGTACACGGCGACGTCGCGCACCCTGGCCGCGATGGTGTCCTGGGGCGCCTGGTAGCCGGGTACGGGGGAGCCGTAGATCAGGGCGTATTCGTGCGGGTGTGCGACGGCCCACTCGCGCACCGCGTGGCAGGCGGCCAGCCACCGTCCGGGGAAGTCGTCGCGGGGGCAGGCGGACCCGGCCTGTTCCACGGCCTCCCCCAGGGCGTTGTAACCGTCGACGATCAGTGCGGTGAGCAGGTCGTCGCGGCTCGGGAAATAGCGGTAGATGGCCGAGGAGACCATGCCCATCTCCCGTGCGACGGCCCGCAGCGACAGGCCGCCCGCTCCCTCCGTGGCGAGCTGGCGCCGCGCGATGTCGGTGATCTCCCTGGTGAGCTCGGCCCTGACACGTTCTCTTGCGGTACGGCTGGCAGTCATGCTCCCCAGATTATCAGAGCGGTGCAAAAAAACGAGAGCGCCGCTCTTGACGAACATCGCTCTTTTGGGAGAGCATTGCTCTCGTAAGGGAACGGGTGGTCACTGCAGGCCCCGAGCCGGGCCGGCCACCCCGCGGACGCCTTCGCCGCGCTCTTCGTCAACGCGGTTCTCCGCATCATCTGGAAGCAGGTCTGCACATGGGTAAGCACGTCGTCGTGGGCTCCGGCCAGGTCGGCACGCATCTGGCCGCCAAGCTCGTCGCGCAGGGACACGAGGTCGTCGTCGTCACCCGCTCGGGCCGCGGTCCCGACGGGGCGGTCAAGGTGGCCGCCGACGTCGCCGACCAGGCCAGGCTCACCGAGCTCGCCAAGGGCGCCGACGTTCTCTACAACTGCGTCAACCCTCAGTACCACCGCTGGCTCACCGACTGGCCGCCGATGGCCGCGTCATTCCTGGCCGCCGCCGAGTCGAGCGGCGCCGTGCTGGTGATCCTCGGCAACCTCTACCCGTACGGGCCGGTCTCCGTGCCGATGACGGAGGACCTGCCGCTCGCCTCCACCACCCCCAAGATGCGAGTACGCGCGAAGATGTGGACCGACGCGCTGGCCGCGCACGAGGCCGGCCGGATCAGGGTGACCGAGGTGCGCGGCTCCGACTACTTCGGGCCGGGCGCGACCGACCAGTCCTACCTGGGCGAACGCTTCATCGGGCCGCTCAGGGCGGGCAAGACCGTCCCGCTCGTCTGGCCGGCCGACATGCCGCACAGCTGGACGTACCTGCCGGACGTGGCCGACGCGCTGATCACGGCGGGCGGTGACGAGCGGGCCTGGGGCAGGCCGTGGCACGTGCCCACCGGCGCGCCGCTGACCTTCCGCCAGCTGGGGGAGAAGATGGCCGCGCTGCTGGGGCGGCCCGCCCCCCGGATGAGGCAGCTGCCCTGGCCGCTGCTGCGGGCGGTGGGGCTGTTCTCGCCCTTCCTCGGCGAGCTGAAGCACACGCGCTACCAGTTCGTCGCGCCGTACGTGCTCGACTCCTCGGCGTTCCAGCGTACGTTCGGCGTGGCGCCCACCCCGATCGAGGACGCGCTCAAGGCTACGCTCGACGCGTGAAGACAGCCCTGATCGGCCTGGGCGACATCGCGGAGAAGGCCTACCTTCCGGTGCTCGCCGCCCAGCCCGCCCTCGACCTGCACCTCTGTACGCGCAACACGGCCCGGCTGGACCGGCTCGGCGACACCTACCGGATCGCCGCCCGGTCGTCGAGCGTGGACGAAGTGATCAAGGCCGGCGTCGAGGCGGCGTTCGTGCACGCCGCCACCGACGCCCACCCCGAGATCGTCGAGCCGCTGCTCAGGGCGGGTGTGCACGTCTACGTCGACAAGCCGATCGCCTACACCCTCGCCGAGTCCGAGCGGCTCGTGCGGCTGGCCAGGTCCGAGGGCCGGTCTCTGATGGTGGGGTTCAACCGCCGGCACGCGCCCGGATATGTCGGACTTGCCTCTCATCCGCGCCATCTCCTCCTCATGGAGAAAAATCGCGCTAATCACCCCGACACGCCCCGCCGGGTGATATTTGATGACTTCATCCACGTGGCGGACACCCTCAGATTCCTCGCGCCCGGCCCGGTCACCGACACCACGATCAGGACCCGCGTCCGCGAGCGCCTGATCGAGCACATCGTCCTGGAGCTGTCCGGCGACGGCTTCACCGCCATCGGCGTCATGAACCGGGTCGGCGGGGCCTCCGAGGAGTCCTGCGAGGCCATGGGCGACGGCGGCAAGCGGCGCGTGGTCAACCTCGGCGACGTCATCGAGTACAAGGGCGGCGAGAGCCTCGTCAGGCGGCCCGACTGGGTGCCGGTGGCCAGGCAGCGCGGCATCGAGCAGATCTGCCTGGAGTTCCTCGCCGCCGTACGCGAGGGCCGGGTGATCGACGCCGGCGACGCCCTGGCCACCCACGCGCTCTGCGAGCAGATCGCCGAGCACGCCGCCTGACATCTGGGCGGTGCCCGCCGGACGCCGCCCGGCCCGCGACGGGCGGCCCCGCCGCGTGTGCCCGAGCCGCGTCCGGACGGCTCAGCCGCGCTGCCTGAGCCGCATCGTCCGGTCGGCCCTGGCGAACATGCGTTTGAACGGCTTTTCACCGAGCCGGGCGAGCACGGTGTACCCCTTCGAGTCGCTCAGCGGGCTGGACGACGACACGACCCCCGCCACGGAGCCGCCGTACATCGCGGGCCCGCCGCTGCCGCCGGCGGCGGCGTGGCAGTTGCGGGTGACCATCAGCCCCGGCCCCTCGAAGATCGCCTCCGACGCGTCACCCACACACCGGTACAGCCGGGTGCCCGGATAACCCTTGCCCGCCGGGTAGCCCAGCAACTCCAGGCCCTCCAACGTGGCGCCCTTGGCCGTGGTCATCGTCGGCAGCCCCCGGCCGGTCACGGCCTCCAGCGGGCGCTTGCCGCGCCCGACCCCCACCAGCCCGATGTCGTACGGCAGCAGCCCCGGCGAGTACGGCCGGTTGCGCCACCTCGCCGGCACCCACGTGCGCACGGCGGGCCAGACGCCGAGCCCCGGCCGCCCGCCGTCGTAGCCGGGCAGGAAGGCCAGGTTCTCGAGCGACCGGCCGTGGTTGTAGAGGCAGTGCGCGGCCGTCAGCACGAGGCTGCGGCTGCGCGAGCCGATCACCGTGCCGCCGCACAACACGTCCCGCCGGGAGACGGGGTCGTGACCGAGCAGCACCCCGGTGAGGCGCCGCGCCCCCGCGTAGGGGCGCGCGACCGGCGCGTAGCCGAGGCGGTCCCCGTCAGGCGTCAGGACACGGGCGGAGGGCACGTTGCGCTGGGACACCTCGGTGACGGCGGTCGGGTCGATCAGGGCGAGGGACAACACCAACCTGAGCACCCGGCCAGCCTACGGCGAAGATGATCAGACCTCTGACCTGCGACATTCCTCTTTACTAAGTCGTGTACTGGGCGGCGAGAGCGCGCAGGCGGGCGTGCGTGGAGTCGTAGACCGCCGCGCCACCCGTGTACGCCTTGGGCAGCTTGGCGACCATCGTGTAGTTGGTGTCGCACACGTTGCCGACCGGCGCCTGCCCGGCCTGGCTGACGAGCTGGTAGGCGTCGAGCGTGTCCAGCCCGGTCAGCTCCGACGTCCACGTGACCAGGTCGTGCTGGCTGATCCGGTACGCGTCCTCCAGGGGCCTGGCCGACCCGGTGGACATCAGGTGCAGGTCGTCCTCCATCCGGGGCCACGGCGTGGCGACCCCCTTGATCAGATCGACCGCGACGACCGTGTTCATGGCCGCCTCGACCGCGGTGCCGCAGACCTCGCCGTGGCCCTGCAGCCCGTGGCCGTCGCCGATCGAGAACATCCCTCCCTCGACGTTGACCCCCAGGTAGACGGTGACGCCGGCGCGCAGCTCGGGGGTGTCCATGTTTCCGCCGTGCGCGTCGGGGGTGATCGTCATGCGGGCCTCGTTCGCGGCCGGGGCCACGCCCACGGTGCCGTGCATCGGGTCGAGCGGCAGCTCCACGCTGAAGTCGCTGTTGCGGGCGTGGTAGACGGCCACGCCCTTGGCGAGGTCGATGTCGTAGCGCCAGACCCGTTCCTCCAGCGGCGGCTGGAGCATCGCCGTGGTGTGGGTGCCGGTCAGCGCGCCGAAGTGGGGGAACGTCGTGGAGACCGCCCAGTCCCTGGCCGGGGTGATGGCGATGAAGTGCAGGGCCAGCGTGTCGCCCGGCTCGGCGCCCTCCACGTGGAAGGGGCCGGTCACGGGGTTGAGGTAGGGGAACTCGCACACCTGGGACGGCAGGTCGTCAACGTGCCGGACGAGGCCGCCGAAGCAGTCTTCGGTGTAGAGCTCCACGATCGTGCCCGGCCGCACCTTACCGACGGCGGTGCGCCCGCCGAAGGTGTAGCTCAGGTCCTCCGGCGCGGGGTGGTAGGAGACGACGTTCACGAGACCTCCGTGGGAAGTGTGGGCTTACGGCCGATCAGGTAGGTGATGCCCAGAATGGCCAGGCCGATGGCGAGCCACACGCCGCCGACCCACTGGGCCGCGACGTTCTGGTTGTACACGACGGCCACGAGGACGGCGAAGCCGATGACCGGGGCGACGAGGTGGGCCCACCAGTTGGTGCTGCGCTGCTTGACCGCGTAGTGCACGACGACGGAGACGTGCAGCACCAGGAAAGCGGACATGGCGCCGAAGTTCACCAGCGAGGCCAGCTCGCCGACGCCGTTCGCCCTGGTGCTCATGAAGACGCCGAGGACCAGCGAGACGGCGGCCACCGCGAGGGTCGCGTTGACCGGCACCTTGTGCTTCGCGTTCACCCGCGACAGGAAGGCGGGCAGTTGCCGGTCGCGGGCCATCGCGAACAGCAGCCGCGACGTGGCGGCCTGCGCGACCAGCGAGTTGGCGAAGCCCCAGGCGACGGCGGTCGCCACGGCGGTGAGCACCGCCAGCCACGGCCCGCCGGCGTACGCGGCCGTGTCGTAGAAGGCGTTGCCCGCCGGGTCGCCGTCGGCGATCAGGGCGTCGCGGCCGGGGGTGAGGAGGGCCGCGACCCAGGTCTGCGTGACGAACAGCACGGCCGCCAGGCCGAGTGCGGCCAGCATGGACCTGCCGAGCCTGCGGGCGTCCTCCCGGTTCTCCTCGGCCAGCGTGGAGATGCCGTCGAAGCCGAGGAACGACAGCACGGCCACCGACGCGGCGGCGAACACCACGCTGAACGTGAACCCGGACGAGTCGAAGATCGGCGTGAGTGCGCCGGTCTGCGCCTTGCCCTGCGCCAGCGCGACGCCGGCGACCACCAGGAAGATCGCCAGTACGACCAGCTCGGCCGCCAGCATGATCCGGGTGATCCTGGCCGTCATCTGGATACCGAGGTAGTTGACGACGGTGTTGAGCACCACGAACGCCGCCAGCCACGCCCAGACGGGAATCAAGGGCACGAACGAGTTCATGGCGACGCTGGCCACCAGATAGAGCAGCGACGGCACGAGCACGTAGTCGAGCAGGATGGCCCAGCCGGCCATGAACCCGACGGGGGCGGCGATGCCGCGGCCCGCGTACGTGTAGACGGACCCGGCCATCGGGAACGCCTTGGCCATCTGCGCGTACGACAGTGCCGTGAAGGCCATCGCCACCAACCCGATCACGTACGCCAGCGCCACCATGCCGTGGGAGACGGAGAAGACGTTGCCGAAGATCCCGAACGGTGCGATCGGCACCATGAAGATCAGGCCGTAGATCATCAGGTCGGTGAAGCCCAGCGAGCGCTGGAGCTCCTGGCGGTAGCCGAACTGCTCGATCGTGCTCATGGGACGGCTCCTTGTGCGTCGGGGGCGTCTCGCACCTTAGATCCAAAGCTTTCTAGTGAAAAGGTTTCTCTAGAAAGAAACTCAGGCCGTCCGCCCTGCCGAGGTGAACGGGATGGTGCACCTGCCGTCCCAGCAGTGTGAGCGTCCCGCGTGCGCTGGTGATGGTGGCGCCGTCGGCCACCGCGTCGAGCGCGGGCACGGCCAGCGAACCCGCCCGCCCGCACAGCGCGGCCAGCATCGCGACGGCCTCGTAGCAGCCGTGGCCGTGGGCGTTCAGCATGGGGGCGTCGGGGCCGAAGCGGGCCGCGTACCGCTGGGCGAAGGCGAGGCTCGCCTCGGTCGGCAGGTCGCGGAAGTAGCCCATCGACGCGTACAGCCCGCCGGTGACGTCACCGCCGATGCCCAGCAGGCCGTGCTCCTCCAGCGCGCCGCAGAGCCGGGTCGCGCCGAGCCCGCCGGCCGCGTACGCGCGGTTGAAGTCCATGAGGTCGCTGCCGATCAGCGTCAGCAGGACGGCGTCGGGACGGGCGTCCGCCACCCGGTCGAGCCGCCGCGCCGCGTCGCCGTACGGGACGAGGCTCTCACCCACCACGGTGGCGCCGAGCGCGCGCAGCAGCGGCCGGGCGTTCGCGTGCACCAGGCGCGGCCAGATGTAGTCGTTGCCCAGCAGGAACCACCGTCGTGCCCGTCGGGTGCCGACCAGCCACTCGATGCCCGGCGCGAGTTGCCGGTCGGGGGTCTCGCCGAGGAAGTAGACGCCCGGCGCGTGCCCCCCGCCTTCGTACGGAGGCCCGTAGACGAACGGCACCCGCCCGGCGATCGCGGCCACCACCTCGACCCGCACGTCACTGGCGTGGGCGCCCGTGACGGCCTGCACCGTGCCCGTCCTGACCAGCTCGGACACCTCGGCCGCCACCTGCCGCGCGGGTCGTCCGCCGTCGACGAGGACCAGCTCGACCGGCCTGCCCAGCAGGCCCCCCGCGGCGTTGAGCTCCTCCGCCGCCAGCACGGCGCAGTTGATGGCGCAGGGCCCCATCAGGCCGAGCACCCCGGACACGGGCACGACCAGGCCGATCCTGATCGCACCCGACGGGAGGAGCCGCGCTTCGAGAGGATCGACGGTCGCCGCCACGCCGACGAGTATCCTCCCTTCAAGCTCTCCGACGAAAGGACCTCCTCCCATGACCTCCTCAGGCCTCGGGTCCTCGCTCGCCTATCTGCTGAGCCGCGCGGAGCGCAGCGTCAACCGAGGGCTGGCGGCCGCGCTGGCGGGCGAGGACGTCACCGTCGAGCAGTGGCGCATCATGCGCGCGCTGGCCGACGGGCGGGGCGACTCGATGGGCGAGCTGGCCGCGGCCGTGCTCATGCCCCATCCGACCCTGACCAAGGCGATCGACCGGCTGATCGAGCGGGCGCTGGTCTACCGCGGGCCGTCGAAGGGCGACCGGCGGCGGGTGGCGGTGTTCGTCTCGGACCGGGGCGCGGAGCTGCTCGCGCGGGTCGACGGAGCGGTGGCCGAGCACCACGGGCTCGTCGCGGTCGCGTTCGGCGCCGAGCGCACCGAGCGGCTCATGCGCGATCTGGAGGGCCTGGTGGCCGCGCTCGACTACGCGGAGCTGCGGAAATAAGTCCAAGAAGAGCGCCGGGGCCCGCCCCGGACGGCGGGCCCCGGTCGTTCAGGCCGGCGGTCGTCCTTGACCACCGCTGGTCTGAACTCGCTGGACGTTACGGGTAGAGGCCGCGCATCTGGTGCGCGTCGGCCACTCGGCCCACACCGATGACGTGCGCCGCCTGCCTGAGCGTCAGCCCGCGCTCGGCGGCCAGCGACTTCACCTCGGAGTAGGCGCCCTGCATGAGGTCGCGCAGTTTCAGCTCGACCTCGCTGGAGCTCCAGGAGTAGGCCTGCATGTTCTGCACCCATTCGAGGTACGACACGATCACCCCGCCCGCGTTGGCCAGGATGTCGGGCACGACCATGGTGCCGGAGGCGGCGAGGATCTCGTCGGCCTGCGGCGTGGTCGGGCCGTTGGCGCCCTCGACGATCAGCCTGGCCCGGATTCTGGGCGCGTTGGCCTCGGTGATCGCGCCTTCCAGCGCGGCCGGGACCAGCAGGTCGACGTCCAGTTCGAGCAGGTCGTCGCGGGCCAGCGCGTCGGCATGGCGGTAGCCGTGCACGCCGCCGGCCTCGGCGACCCAGGCGCGCAGCCGGGCGATGTCGAGGCCGCCGCTCGCGTGGACGGCGCCCGTGACGTCGGAGACGGCCACGACCTTGCAGCCGGCGTCGGACAGGTATTGGGCGGCGAGCGCCCCCACCTTGCCGAAGCCCTGCACGGCCACGGTCACGCCCTCGGGCGAGCCGCCCAGCGCGGCCAGCGCCGCGATCTGCACACCGCGCGAGGTCGCGCTCGCGCGACCGAGCGAGCCGCCCAGCGTCATCGGCTTGCCGGTGACCACACCGGGCACGGAGTAGCCGGCGTTGACGCTGTAGGTGTCCATGACCCACGCCATGGTCTGCTCGTCGGTGCCGACGTCGGGCGCGGGGATGTCCTTCTCCGGGCCGATCAGCGGCAGGATCTCGTTGACGTAGCGGCGGGTCAGCCGTTCCAGCTCGCGGGTGGTGAGCCCGGACGGGTCCACGGCCACGCCGCCTTTGGCGCCGCCGTACGGGATGCCGACCAGTGCGCACTTCCACGTCATCCACATCGCGAGCGCGGTGACCTCGTGGATGTCGGTGCCGGGATGAAACCGGAGCCCGCCCTTGGCGGGGCCGCGTGAGACGTTGTGCTGGACCCGGTAGCCCTGGACGACGTCGAGACGTCCGTCCTCGCGCCGCACCGGGACCGAGACGGTCAGGGAGCGGCGGGGCGTCGCCAGCATCGTACGGAGCCCGTCGTCGAGCCCGAGATGCTCGGCGGCCTGGTCGAGTTGGTGGAGAGCGGAGTCGAGTGCTTGACGCCCCGGTGTGATCAGGGCCGGCGTCGTTGACGGCACCATGATGCTCATCGAAGAGTTTCCTCCTGGTATTTACGCCCTTTATGTAGGGAAGGCGCCTTTGCCTTCCTTTTTGGGCGATCTTGTTACGATCATCCTATGGCGGGGGTTTGATCTTGCCTAGGTGTTGGACAAATCCCAGCCGGTGATCAGAGGTGTCACGAGCGTCGCCACTCTGGCAGGCTTGCGTGCGGATGTGTGCCGAATCGTCGATCTGAGGAGTGGAATGCCCGCACTCGTGGTGGGGCCGATGCTGCGTTATGTCGATCGTGACAGCGCTTCGATCTGGGTGGAGACCGCCGACCCTTGCACGGTCACCGTCGAAGCGGACGGCAGGGCTTACCGGTCGCCTACCTTCACCGTGCACGGACACCACTACGCGATCGTGGATCTCGTTGGACTCACCCAGGATATCGGGTCCTATTCCGTCACACTCGACGGGGAGGCCGTATGGCCCCTGGAGAGTCACCCGCCCAGCCGGATCCGGTTGCTGCCCGCGGAGGGAATGCGCAAGCTGATGTTCGGCTCTTGCCGCACCAGCGTGCCGCGCGACGCCCCGCACGTGATCACGCACGGCTACGACATGCTGGGCGAGCTCGGCACCCATCTCGCGCAGGCCGGCGACGAGGAGTGGCCGGACCTGCTGCTGTTCCTCGGCGACCAGGTCTACGCCGACAGCCCGTCACCCGAGATCCTGGCCTACATCAGGGCGCGGCGGGACACCGAGCCGCAGGGCGAGATCGCCGACTTCGAGGAATACGCCGAGCTCTACCGCCAGGCGTGGACCCACCCCGACATCCGCTGGGTGCTGTCCACCGTGCCGACTGCGATGATCTTCGACGACCATGACGTGCGCGACGACTGGAACACCTCGAAAACCTGGCGGGAGCAGATGGCCAGGACACCATGGTGGCGCCGCAGGGTCGTCGCCGGGCTCGGGGCGTACTACGTCTACCAGCATCTCGGCAATCTTTCGCCGGCCGAGCGCGCCGAGGATCCGCTCCTGCAGAAGCTGCTGAGCGGCGAGGGCGACGCCGGGGACGCGCTCGACGCGTTCGCCGACAAGGCCGACACCGAGCCGAGCAGCAACCGCTGGAGCTACGCCCGCGACCTCGGCGACACCCGCCTGATCATGGTCGACACGCGGTGCGCCAGGCAGCTCACCCCGGGCGACCGCCGCATGCTCGACCCCGAAGAGTGGGCCTGGCTGCAGGAGCAGGTCACCCGCCCGGCCGAGCGCCTGATCATCGGCTCGTCGATCCCGTTCCTGCTGCCCGAGGGTGTCCACGGGGTGCAGAACTGGAACGAGGCCCTGTGCGACGGCACGTGGGGCCGCCTCGTCGCCAGGTGCTCCGAGGCGCTCCGGCAGGCCTTCGACCTGGAGCACTGGGCGGCGTTCCGGCGCTCGTTCGACGACCTGGCCGGAATGCTGGTCGAGCTCGGCAAGCCCGTGCTGATCCTCTCCGGCGACGTGCACTACTCCTACCTGGCCAAGGCCGACTCGGGACCGATCTACCAGGTCGTGTGCTCGCCCATCCGCAACCCGCTCAGCCGGCTACTGCGCTGGGCCAACGTGGTCACCCAGTTCGGCCTGGCCACGCTGGTGGGCGGCCTGCTGGCGCGTTCGGCGGGCATCCCGCGGCCGCCGTTCCGCTGGAAGATCATCAAGGGCCCCTGGTTCCAGAACGCGCTGGCCACGCTGACCCTCCCCGGCACGCTCACCTGGTACGAGTCGCGCAACGACGTCATGCAGCCGATCGAGTCCGTACGCGTGGGCTGAGACGAAGACCGTCACCGCTCCCGGGGCTGACGCCATGCCTTCTTCCTACTGCTCCTTCATGGCGTGAATCGCGTCGGCGAGCTGGTCGATCGCCCAGATCAGGTCGTCCTCGGAGACGACGATCGGCGGGGCCAGCCGGATCGTGGAGCCGTGCGTGTCCTTGACCAGCACGCCCCGCTTCAGCAGTGAGTTTGACACCTCGCGCCCGGTGGCCAGCGACGGGTCGATGTCCACGCCCGCCCACAGGCCCCGCCCGCGGATCTCGGTGACGCCCCTGCCGAGCAGCCCGCGCAGCCGGCTGTGCAGGCTCTCGCCGAGCTTGGCGGCCCTGGCCTGGAACTCGCCGGTGTTCAGCAGCTCGACGACGGCGATGCCGACCGCGCACGCCAGCGGGTTGCCGCCGAACGTGGAGCCGTGCTGGCCGGGGTGGATGACGCCGAGCACGTCGCGGTCGGCCGCGATGGCCGAAACCGGTACGACGCCGCCGCCGAGGGCCTTGCCCAGGACGTAGATGTCGGGCACGACCCCCTCGACGTCGCACGCGAACGTCTGCCCGGTGCGTCCCAGACCCGACTGGACCTCGTCGGCGATCATGAGGATCCCGCCGTCCGAGCACAACTGCCTGAGCTCGGTCAGGTAGCCTTCCGGCGGCACCAGCACCCCGGCCTCGCCCTGGATGGGCTCGACCATCACGGCGACCGTGTTGGCGTCGACGGCCTGCCTGACCGCCTCGGCCGAGCCGTACGGCACGGTTCTGAAGCCCGGCGTGTAGGGGCCGAAGTCGTCGTGCGCGTCCGGGTCGGTGGAGAAGCTGATGATCGTGGTGGTGCGGCCGTGGAAGTTGTTCTCCATCACGATGATGTTGGCCTGGTCGGGCTCGACGCCCTTGACCTGGTAGCCCCACTTGCGCGCCACCTTGATGGCGGTCTCGACCGCCTCGGCGCCGGTGTTCATGGGCAGGATCATGTCCTTGCCCGTGAGGTCGCCGAGCCCGGCGCAGAACCGCGCGAACTGGTCGTGGTAGAACGCGCGGCTGGTCAGGGTCAGCCGTTCGAGCTGGTCCCGCGCCGCCTCGATGATCTTCGGATGGCCGTGGCCGAAGTTGAGCGAGGAATAGCCGGACAGGCAGTCCAGATAACGTTTCCCCTCGACGTCGGTGACCCACGCCCCGTGCGCCTCGTGGATCACCACGGGCAGTGGATGGTAGTTGTGCGCGCTGCGGCTCTCGCTGACCTCGATTAGCTCCGCGCTGGTGGTCATGGTCACTTGTTCCCCCTGATCTCCAGTGTGCAGCACTTGGGACCCCCGCCCGCCTTGCGCAACTCCGACAGGTCGACCGGGATCACCTCGTACCCTCGGCGCTTGATCTCCAACTGCAGGGTGGAGGCCTCGGCGTTCATCACCACGTGGGTGCCGTCGCTGACCGCGTTCAGGCCGAGCACCTCGGCGTCCTCGGCGGTCGCCAGGACCGCGTCGGGGAACATGCGGCGCAGCACCTCCTGGCTGCCCAGCGAGAAGGCCTGCGGGTAGTAGGCCACGTTCCTGCCGTCCAGCGGGAACAGCGCCGTGTCCAGGTGGTAGAAGCGCGGGTCGACCAGCGTCAGCGAGATCACCGGGCGGCCCAGGACCTCCTGCGACTCCTGGTGGGCGCGCACGTCGGTGCGGAACCCCGTGCCGGCGAGCACGACCTCGTCGAGCGCGAGGAAGTCGCCCTCGCCCTCGTTGACGTGACGGGGCTCGTGCACCGGGTATCCGCGCGCGGCGAACCAGCGCAGGTAGGCGGGGCCCTCGGGGCCGCGCTGCGGGTAGGCGAACCTGGCGCCGTAGACGCGCCCGTCGACGACCAGCGCGCCGTTGGCGGCGAACACCATGTCGGGCAGCCCGTCGATCGGGTCGATCAGGCTGACGCGATGGCCGAGTTCCTCGTACGCGGCCTTGAGCCCTTCCCACTGCAGCACCGCGACGTCGCGCGACGCGCCCGCCTCTGGGCGCATCCACGGATTGATGCTGTATTCGACGGCGAAGAACTCAGGGCGACACATGAGGAAGTGTTTGGGCATGCAGCGCTCCATCATCGTTGACCAGGGAAAATCCCCTCCCGGGGTGACGCAGCCAGCCTAGGAACCGCTGCCGGTGGCGGCCAAGACTCCGACATTGCGCATACGCGCAGGTCTGTTGCGACTTTCAGGCGTCCGTGCGTGGTCCGTTGCGCGGTTCCGGCACAGTGGTGCCGGGTGGTGCGTCGACCAGCCTGGAGAGCACGATGACGCTCTTGGTCCGCACCACGAACGTCTCCGCCGCGATGCGCTCGATCACCCGCTCCACGTGGCGCACGTCCGTCGCCCTGATGTGCAGCAGCGCGTCGGCCTCGCCCGTGATCGTGGCCGCGCCCACCACCTCGGGGAACCTGGCAACGGCCAGAGCGATGTCCGACGGCTTGGTCTTGCCCTGGCAGAACAGCTCCACGTAGGCCTCGGTCGTCCAGCCCAGCGCCTGGGGCGCCACCCGGGCGCTGAACCCGGTGATCGCCCCCGTCGCCCGCAACCGGTCGACCCGTCGCTTGACCGCCGACGCGCTCAGCCCCACCTGGGCGCCGATGTCCGCGTACGTCGCACGGGCGTCGTCGACGAGCGCCGCGATGATGTCACGATCGAGCCGGTCCAGTTCCACGCGCTCTGTATACAGCCTGGCCAGGCTGGCGCGCGACGCGCGGCGCGCGGGAGACTGGGCGCTCGTACATTGTCCGGAGGGTTTTCACCACGATGAGCGCAGCGAGTTTCCCCGAGGGTTTCGTCTGGGGGGTGTCGACTTCCGCTTTCCAGATCGAGGGGGCCACGACCGCCGGCGGCCGCGGCCCGTCCATCTGGGACGGCTTCTCCGCCGACCGCGCCGAGGCCTGCGACCACTATCACCGCCATGCCGAGGACGTGCGGTTGATGAAAGACCTCGGAATAGCCGCCTACCGGTTCTCGGTGAGCTGGGCCAGGGTGATTCCCGACGGCCGCGGAAAGGTGAACGCGGCGGGGCTCGACTTCTACGACCGGCTGGTCGACGAGTTGATAGCCGCGGGCATCACGCCCTATGCCACCCTTTATCACTGGGACCTGCCGCAGGCGCTGGAAGATGGAGGCGGCTGGCCGGTTCGCGACACGGCACACCATTTCGCGGATTACGCCACGGTCGTGCACGAACGGCTCGGCGACCGGGTCGGCACGTGGTTCACGGTGAACGAACCGTGGGTGGCGTCCTTCCTCGGGTACGGTTCGGGCATTCACGCGCCCGGCAGGACGTCGACGGCCGACGCCTTCATGAGCGCGCACCACATGCTGCTCGCCCACGGGCTGGGCGTCCAGGCGCTGCGCGCCGCCGGGGCCTCCGAGGTGGGCGCCGCGCTCAACATCTCGCCCGTGCTCACGCCCGCCCAGGTTAGCGACTTCGGCAGGGAGCTGACCGAGGAGGACACCGAGGCCGTGACCAGGATCGACGCCCTGGTGAACCGGCAGTTCCTCGACCCGATGTTGCGCGGCGCCTACCCCGCCGACCTGGTCCCGCTCATCGAGCGGCACGCGGGGCTCGGTCACGTCCGCGACGGCGACCTCGACGTCATCGCCCAGCCCGTCGACCTGCTCGGCGTCAACTACTATGCGCCGCTGGTGGTGCAGGCGCAGCCCAGCGAACCCGCGGACCCTGCTTTCCCGGGAAGCGAGGGTGTGCTTTTCTGCACGGTGCCCACGGCGGTCACCGCAATGGGCTGGCCCATCGTGCCCGGTTGCCTTTCCCAGCTGCTCGGGCGCCTTTCCCGGGAATATCCGCAGACCGAGCTGTTGATCACCGAGAACGGCGCCGACTTCGTCGACGTGGCGACCGGCGACGGCATTCACGACCTCGAGAGAATCGGTTTCATCGAGGAACACCTGCGCGCTCTGAAAACTGCGATCGACGACGGCGCCAACGTCCGCGGATATTTCGTCTGGACGCTGCTCGACAACCTCGAATGGACCGACGGCTACCAGCGCAAGTTCGGACTCGTGCACGTGGACTTCGCCACCCAGCGACGCCGGCCGAAGGACAGCGCCCGGTGGTATCGCGACGTCATCGCGCGCAACGGCCTGCCAGGGACCCGCGCCAGGCGGCCCACGCTGGAGACCGTGGCCGCCCGCGCCCACGTCTCCAGGGCCACCGTCTCGCGCGTCGTCAACGGCGAGACCTCCGTCAGCCCCGAGGTCCGCGCGACGGTGATGCGGGCCGTCAGAGAGCTCGGCTACGTGCCCAACGCGGCCGCCCGCAGCCTCGTCACCCGGCGCACCAACACGGTCGCGCTCGTCCTGTCGGTGCCCCGGCAGGGCGGCGATCCGCTGACCGCGGCCGTCGTCCAGTACGTCACCAGCATGCTGGAGGGCGCGGGCAAACAGATCACGCTCATGCTGGCCGACACCGCGGAGAGCCACCGCCGCATCGTCTCCCACGTCGAGGGGCGGCTGTCGGACGGCGTCGTGCTGCTGCCGCCCGACCGAGGCGACACCCTGGCCGAGCGGCTCTCGCGGACCGGCGTGCCGATCGTGCTGCTCGGCAAACCCGCGGTCGCCTCCCTGGTGCCGTACGTGGACGTCGACAACGCCGGGGGAGCGGCGGCCGCCACCGAGCACCTCGTCGCACGCGGGCGCCGACGCATCGGCATGGTCTGCGGCCCCATGGACCTCATCTCCATCCAGGACCGCCTGGCCGGCCACCGCGCGGCCTTGCACCGCGCCGGCCTGAGACCGCTCCTGACCCCGGCCGACGGCTACACCCGCGCCTCCGGCGCGGCGGCCGCACGCCGGCTCATCGAGGACAACCCGTCACTCGACGCGATCTTCGCGGCCGGCGACCAGCTCGCCATCGGGGCGTTGCGGGCCGCGCGGAAGGCCGGGCGGCGGGTGCCGGACGACCTGGCGATCGTGGGCTTCGACGACATCGACGCCGCCTCCGCCACCACCCCGCCGCTCACCACCGTGCGCGTCCCCGTCGCCGAGCAGGCGCTGGCGCTCGCCCGGCTGCTGATGTCGCGCCTGGACGGCGGCCACGCCACATCCGTCGTGCTGCCGGCCCGGCTCGTGGTCAGGGACTCCACCTGACGGCCGCCCGGCCGCACCCGGATTTCCCGTACGGGCTCCAGCCGTCGATCAGCGGCCCGGCGACTTAGCATCGAGGGCAGGACCCCGCAGGGAGGCCAGATGCGCTTCGTCCGCCGCAAGCAGGAAGCATCCGCCGAGCCCGACGGCGAGGTCACCCGAGTCGCGCCCGCGGCCGCGTACGACGGCGACCTCTACCGCCTGCCCGAGTGGGCGCGGCGCCGCGGCGAGGAACGCGCGCTGGGCCGCGCCCACGCCGAAGGCGGCCAGTTCGACACGCTCACGCTCCAGACCGGCAGCGTGCCCCGCTTCCACGAGCTGGAGGACGAACGCCTGGAAGAGCTGGCCAGGATCGACGAGTGCACGGAACGGGAGATCCAGCGGGCCCGCGCCGAGCTGGAAGCGCAGAAGATCCGCCTGGCGGAGTCGCAGCGCGCGTTCGGGGAGGCACGCAAGGCCCTCGACGACAGCAGGCAGCGCGTCACCGAGCTCGAACAACCCAGCAGGCGTCCCGGCGACGGACGCCCCAGCTCGATCGCGGTCTCCGGCAGCCGCTGGCCGGTCGTCCGCCGTTGGTTGCCCGCCGCGCTCCTCCTGTTGCTCCTGCTGGTCGTCGAGGTGCCCATCCTCTACCAGGTGATCCTCAGCTGGGGCGACAGCGTCGCGATGACCGCGCTCCTCGCCGCGGGCGCCGCCCTCATCATGCTGGTGGCGCCGCACATGTACGGTCGCGCGTTCCGCTCCTGGCAGGAGCACGGCAGCTCGTCCCAGGGGCGCTGGCTGCTGATCGGCGTGGCGACGGTCTGGCTCGGCCTCATCGTCGCCGTGGCCGTGCTGCGCCGGGACGCCCTGGTCAGGCCCCTGGTCGTGGACGGGCAGGAGATCGGCCCCACCTCCGAGGGCGTCGGCCAGCTGCCCACCATGGTCCTCCTGCTGGCGCTGCTCGTGGCCACCGCGCTCATCGCCGCCGACCTGGGCCGCCGCATGCACAACCCCAACGACCGCCGCCTCAGGGAGCTGCGGGCCAAACGTGACGCCGAGGCCCGCGTCTTCGCCGAGGCCCAGGCGGCCTACCAGCACGACGCCGGCTACGCGGAGAGCATCGTCCACTACGTCGAGGCGGCGGAGCGCCGCCGGGCGAGCCGGCTGCGGCAACTGGACAGCGGCTTCGACAGCCTGGCCACGGCCTACCTCGGGGGAGTGGTGGAGGGCCTGAAAGACCCAGAGGCCGCCAGCTGGGCCGAACGCATCGTCCTCCAGCGCCGCACCCGCTCCTGACCGCGCACGGGCCCGTACGCACGGGGCTCACGCGCGTACGGGCCCGCCGGCGGAGGCCGGGACAGGCGGTCAGGAGGTGGAGAAGGTGAACCAGTTGACGTTGACGAAGTCGGCCGGCTGGCCGCTGCTGAAGGTCAGGTAGACCGTGTGCGTTCCCGTCACGCCGGAGATGTTGGCCGGGACGGTGCGCCAGCTCTGCCATCCGCCGGTGTTCCCGATGGCGAAGTCGCCGATGGGGGCGGCGGTGGGGCTGTCGAGCCGCACCTGCACCAGCCCGCTGACCCCGGCGCCCGCCCCGGACGCCACCCTGGCCTTGAACTGGCGGGCGGCCTGCGAGCCGAACGTGACGCCGTCGAAGCGCAGCCAGTCGCCGTTGGAGAGGCCGCCGACGTTCTGGCCGCCGCCCGAGTCGGTGGTGGACTCGACCATGGTGCCCGACTGGGCGGTGTAGCGCTCGGCCTGGATGGTGGAGCGGGCGTCGACACTGCCGGGCGGGTCGCTCGGGTCGGGGTCGGGATCGCCGCCGCCCGTGCCGCTCTGCCAGACCGCGACGTAGTCCACCAGCATCGGCCTGCCAGGCACGGTGTCCCCGGTCGGGGTGCCGAAGCCCGCCACGCCGTTGGGGAAGGCGCCGCCCATGGCCACGTTGAGCAGCAGGAAGTAGCCGGCGTGGCCGGTCATGTTGTTCCAGGTCGTGGCGTCGAACCGGGACTGGCTGAGGCTGTGGTACAGCTGGCCGTCGACGTACCAGCGCAGCTGGTTGGGGCTCGTGCTGCGGTCCCACTCGAAGCGGTAGGTGTGGAAGGCCGACTGGCAGGAGGCGCCGGGGCAGGCACGGCTGGCGCCGAGGCCGTTGTTCTCCTCGCAGGGGCCGCCGGGGGCGACGCCGCAGTGGAGCACGGCCCACACGGAGTTGAGCCCGTTGACGTTCTCCATGATGTCGAACTCGCCGATCCCCGGCCAGTTCCAGTAGTTCCCCCGGTACGGCGACCCGAGCGCCCAGAACGCCGGCCAGTAGCCGAGCGCGGCGTTGCCGGTCACGTTCGGCATCTGGATGCGGCCCTCGATGCGCAGGACGCGCCCGTCGGCGGGCTTGAAGTCCGAGCGCCGGGTCTCGATGCGGGCCGAGGTCCACTCGCCCGAGCCGCTCCGGAGCGGGGTGATGCGCAGGTTGCCCGAGCCGTCGAGGCTGAGGTTGGAGGTGCTGGAGGTGTAGTTCTGGATCTCGCCGGTGCCCCAGTTGGCCGGTCCTCCGGGGTACGCGTGGCCCGTGTCGATGATCCAGTTGTTCGATGAGGGCAGGGTGTTCGCCGGGCCTTCGAAGTCGTCGGCCCAGACCAGGGACCAGCCGGCCGGCGGGGGCGGCACGGAGGCCGAGGCTCCGGCGGTCATCTGGACGAGCAGGCCGGTAAGTGCAATGAGCACCACGGCCACGGGTGCCAGGCGGCGCCGGCGCCTGTTCGCTGTTGTCATCATCGCTCCATGGGGGGTGTGGATGCGAGAGAGCGCTCTCTCAACGATGTGAACACACGGCTTACCCCGTGTCAACAATCCGCACAGCGGCTGCGTGGGCAGGTGCGCGTCACAGGTCAGAGAGCGCTCTCGGCGAGGGGTCGCGCCTCACAGCAGGTCCACGGTGGCCGCGCCGGCCGCCTCGAACGCCTCCTGCCAGAACGCCTCCAGCTGCGGGAACCGGTCAGGGCTCGACGTCTTCTTCCGCAGGAACCCATGCACGACCACCGCGTACCCGTTCATGTCGGGCAGCAGGCGCGCGTCCCGCAACTCCTTGATCTTCTGCCGGCGGGCGTCCTCGCCGAGGTCCAGCTTGTTGACGTCCAGCTCGCCCCGGTTGCTGATCAGGTCGCTGAACACGATGAGCCGGTGCGCCTTGTCCGGCTGCCGCTGCGCGGCGAGCTGCTTGGCCACGTAGCGCAGCGCCCCCAGCACGTCCGACCCCTCGCCCTCCGTCGGGCAGTCGAACAGCTCGACCGCCCTCGGCACCACCTGCGTGATCCGGTGCTTCCTGACCCGATCCTCGACCACGGGGTTGTCGTTAGGGTTCTCCGCCCGGGTAGCCGCGACGGGCACCGGGTCCTGGCGGCAGGCGCTGCTCTCCGAACTGCCCGTGACGGCCGCGAACCCGATCCAGTCGCACCCCTCCGCGAACGCCGGCATCTTGGAGGTGACGTCGTTCCTGGAGGTGGCCGGATCGGCGTAGCTGGTCGAGTCGACGACCACGCCGCAGAGCCCCCTGGCCTCCGTCCCGCACGCCGTCACGCCGGCCGCGACCACCGGCAGCACCGCCAACGCCGCGACCACGCGACGCGCCGTACGGGCTCGTCCCGGGGCCACGCGCCGCGCCCGGGCCCCGCCGCTGTCCTCCGCCACCCGCCGTCCTCCCGATCGTGTGAAGATGCCGTCAGCCGTCGCCGTGCCCGCGCGGCCTTCCTCCTCATGCGCCGTCCTCCTGATCGCGAAGGGAAGGCGGGTCGTCGTGCTGCCCGCGCGGTGGTTCGTCACCGTCCTCCGGGTCCGCGCCGGCTCTCCCGCCCGGGTCGTCCTCCGCGCCGGCGTCGTCAGCGGGTGGTCCGCCCGGTGAGAGCCGGCGGCGGGAGCGGCCGGGCAACTCCCTGGGCAGCACCTCGGCGTGCCACACCTCGATGCGGTTCTCCACCTCGCGCAGGATCCGCCCGATCTCCCGCCGGCCCGAGACCGCCGTGGGGTTGCCCGCCGTGGCGTCCATGGCGATGATCTCGCCCTTCCACAACGACGGGACCTCCTCCTTGCGGGGATGGGCCCGCAGCACGCCGCTCTTGTACGCGGCGATGAGCTGCTCGGCCCTAGCCTGCACCGCCTCCACCTCGTGGTCGCGCTGCATCAGCGCGCTCTCCCACTCCTGGGTGAGGTGCTCGATGCGGGCTCTGGCCCGCTGCACGCCGGCGTTCGCCTCCTCGACCAGGGCCCGCCGCCGCGCCTCCGCCCGCAGCGCCCTGGCCTCGGCGATCGAGATGAACGGATCCCGCTGCGTGGATCGTGCCCCCTCAGCCGCCGCGCCGGGCCCGGCGTCCGGCCGGGCCTCGGCGGTGCCCTGGTGGTTCTCGAGGGCGGCGCGGGGCGGGGCCCCGGGGGTGGTGCCCGGGTGCGGCTCGGAAGTGTGGCCGTTCGGGGACGGCTGGGGCAGGGTGTCGCTCCTGCCCAGCTCCCGCAGGATGATCTCCCGCTCGCCGAGCGCGCGTTCCGTCAGCGCCGTCCGGGTGGCGGCCAGCCGCCGGTCGACCTCGGTGATCTGCTCGCGGGCCCGGGCACGGATCTCCGTCACGTACGCGGGCTGGAACTCCGGATCGGTGAACTCGCCCAGGGGATGCCGCCGGGCGTCCCGCATCCCCTGCCGGCGTGCCTCTTCACGCTCGGCCAGCGGATCGCCCCGCCTGAACAGCCGTGACAAGAACGCCATCCGCGTCTCTCCTGGCTCCGGCCGGACCGGAACCCGGCCCGAGTGTCCCTGGCCCCCAGACTAAGTGCTCATTTCCGGGTGATGGCGGCACGCACGGGTGGTTCTGCGCCGGTGTGGCTTGAGACAGGCCCTGGAGACCGGCCTTTCAGACAAGGAAAGCGCATCCCGGGCCACTGTCTGGAGCGCGGGGGGACGCCGCGGCACCGAGCGGGGCCGGTGCCGCGGCGGTGACCCGGTCAGCCTTTGGCCTCGCCGTTGGCCTGCGCCTGCTCCATCGCCTCTTCCGGAGAGGCTTCGAGGTCCTGCTCGGCGTCGGCGCCCGCGGCGGAGGCCTTGTCGAGGCGGACCCAGCTCGTCACGCTCTCCACCGCGAACAACACGAACAGGTAGGCCGTCAGCACCGCCAGCACCGGGGTCAGCGCTTCCAGCGCGGCCCCGGCGCCGATGATGAGCAGCCGAAGCTCCCATCCGAGCCCCGCGTAGAACACCCAGGCGGGCGGCCAGATGCTCTGCCGGGTGCGGTAGACGGTGTCGTAGGTGTGGTAGCCCACGACGTACACCAGCACGAACAGCAGCCACCTCGGCGCGTCGGCCACGAGACCGACGGCGATCATGGTGAGGAACTCGGTGCCGCGCAACAGCGGCGGGGTGAGCCAGTCGAAGCGGCCCAGGTGGTCGCGCGGCGCGGTGGGCAGCACCAGCAGCAGCATGATCGCCACGGGCAGGAGCAGGACCGGGCCCGGCTCCAGCACGCCGGCGACGATGAGGCCGACGATCGCCAGCAGGGCGACGAGCGTGGCTGGGACGGGCGGCAGGCCCTTGCCGAGCTTGCCGGCCAGCGCGTGGGTTAGTGGTCCGTCGTCGCGGTAGGCGAGCAGGCGGGCGGTCTGGGTGCGGCGGCGTTCCTCGTCGGGGTCCGGCGTGGGAGTGGCCATGGCCTGCGGTTGGGTGATCATACGAGCGACCTCATGAGGCGTCCGGTGAGGGTGTAGATGGCGGCGACGGAGCCCCAGATCACCAGGGTGAGGAAGGTGATCCGGGCGTCGAAGAGGGCGGCGGTGATCGCGATGGCCGCGAACCGCTCGCCGATGGGGAACACGATCATCTTGCGCGCCCAGTGGACGGCGCGGTGCTTGCCCGCCTTGCTCCACATCTTGAGCACGCCCCGCACGCCCTGGTTGCGCTCGACCTTGCGCCGCGTCAGCGCCTCGCGCAGGTCGCGGTCGTCAGGCACGTCGAGCGCCAGGGTGGGCAGCTTGGCCGGGGGCTTGCGGCGGTTGGAGATGCCGAAGGAGAAGTCGAGCAGGTGGCGCACCGACTGCAGGCCGATCGCGGCCAGCGCCAGGATCCAGATGTCCTCGCTGTTGCCGGAGACGACCCAGCCGATGGCCAGGCCGGCGAAGACCACGTATTCCTTGAACCGGTCGAACGTGGCGTCCAGCCACGCCCCCAGCACGCCGAACTTGCGGGCGTAGCGGGCCACCTGGCCGTCGACGCAGTCGAAGACGAACGCGAAGTAGATCAGGATGCCGCCCGCCACCATCCACGGGCGATCGCCCGTCGCGAAGCAGACGGCCGCCGCCACGCCGAGCGCGATCGAGATCAGCGTGACCTGGTTGGGTGTCCACCCGCGCCTGGCCGCCCAGCGGGCGATGAAGCGGGAGTAGGTGGAGACGAAGTAGGTGGTGAAGAAGCCGTCGGCGCCCTTGACCGCGTTGTTGAGCCTGGAGCGGTCTTCGTTCATGCCGGTCATCTCGGCGCCCGCTTCGTTCACCTCCTCCTGGGTGGTGACCCGGCGGTAGAACAGGTCGCGGCGGCCGCGGATGCCGACCGACACGCCGTTGCGCACGAGCCCGAACACAATGAGCTGCACCAGGTCGTCGTCATCGCCGAAGCGGTGGGCGATCTCGGCCAGCTCGCGGCAGGTCTGCGCCAGCACGGGGGCGTTGCGCGCGCTCACGTGCAGCGGGCCGAGCAGGGCCGCGTTGGGCCTGGTGACGGCGTGGTAGGCGGTGCCCACCGAGACCACACGCGAGGACTTGCCGATGCGGGCGCGGACGGGCAGGCCTTCGAGGCGCTCGTAGCCGATCTCGGGCTCCGCCTCCGAGATCGGGACGCGCCCCTCCTGGGCGGGCTCGTCGTCGCCGTCTTCAGGACCGTTGTCCTCCTGACCGGTGTCCTCCTGCGCCTCCTCGGAGATCCCGTAGCGCGGCTCCTTCGCGACGAGCGCCAGCGCACCGCGCTTGGACTTGGTGATCTGGTAGATCAGCTCGTCGTGGACGACGGAGTTGGTGGGGATGATGAAGAGGTTTTCCGTTGCTGATGCTGCGACATCGGCCAGGGCTCGCAGGGCGGCGGCCACATCGCCTGACTCGATGGTGGCGGGCCGCGGATCCATGGAGGTGACCTGGCTGCGTAGTCGCTCGGCCACAGTCGGGTTGCCGGCTAGCGCGGCCAGCCTCAGGCCGGTCGGAGAGGTTTCGGGGCCGGGCGAGGCGCCCAGCAGGACCACGCGGGTCATGTCTCCCTTTCGAGGCGGTTGCGGGGGGTTGAACAACGGGTGATGCGGGGACAGGCGTCAAAGTCTAGTGAGGGTTACGCAAAGTTGCGTCAACAGAGCATGCCCGTAACGTTCGCCCGTCGGTACCGAGAGTGGCCGTAAGATGTCCGAGTGAGTCTCTACCGTGACGAAGGCGTGGTCCTGCGTACACAGAAACTCGGTGAGGCCGATCGCATCGTCACCATCCTGGCCAAGCGCACCGGCAAGGTCCGCGCGGTGGCCAAGGGCGTGCGCCGCACGACATCGCGTTTCGGGGCGAGGCTTGAGCCGTTCACGCACGTCGACCTGCAGCTGCACACCGGGCGCACCCTCGACGTCGTCACCCAGGCGGAGACGCTGAGACCCTATGGGGAGGCGCTGGCCGCCGACTATCCCCGCTACACCGCGGGCACCGCGATGCTGGAGACCGCCGACCGGCTGACGCACGGGGAGAAGGAGCCGGCGCTGCGGCAGTTCCTGCTGCTGGTGGGCGGGCTGCGCACGCTCGCCGACCGGGACCACGAGGCCAGGCTGGTGCTGGACGCCTATTTTCTGCGCTCCCTGGCCGTGGCGGGCTACGCCCCCGCGCTCGACGCGTGCGCCAAGTGCCGGGCCCCGGCGATCAGGGCGTTCGCCATCGTCGCGGGCGGCGTGGTGTGCGGGGCGTGCAAACCGTCCGGGTCGGCCGTGCCCGCGGGAGAGACGATCGGGCTCATGGCGGCGCTGCTGCGGGGCGACTGGGCGGCGGCCGACGTGTCGGAGTCGCGCCATCGCAGCGAGTGCAGCGGTCTGGTCGCCGCCTATCTGCAGTGGCACCTCGAACACGGCATACGCTCTCTCCGACACGTCGAAAGGGAGCCCGCGTGAACGTCCGACCACCGTCCCCGCATCCGTCAGGCGCGACGCCGCCGCCGATCCCGCGCGAGCTGGTGCCCCGGCACGTCGCCATCGTCATGGACGGAAACGGCCGCTGGGCCAAGGCGCGGGGGCTGCCGCGCACCGAGGGGCACAAGGCAGGCGAGTCATCGCTGTTCGACGTCATCGAGGGGGCTCTGGAGCTGGGCATCCCCTATCTGAGCGCCTACGCGTTCTCGACGGAGAACTGGAAGCGCTCTCCCGACGAGGTGCGTTTCCTCATGGGCTTCAACCGCGACGTGATCCGGCGGCGCCGCGACGAGCTCAACGCCATGGGCGTGCGCGTGCGCTGGGCCGGCCGGCCGGGGCGGTTGTGGAAGAGCGTCATCTCCGAGCTGCAGACGGCCGAGGAGATGACCGTCGACAACCGTACGCTGACGCTCCAGTTCTGCGTCAACTACGGCGGGCAGGCCGAGATCGTCGACGCGGCGGTGCGGATGGCCGAGGACATCGCGGCCGGGCGGGTCAGGCCGTCCAAGGTCAACGAGAAGGTGTTCGCCCGCTATCTCGACGAGCCGGGGATTCCCGAGGTCGACCTGTTCGTACGGTCGTCGGGAGAGCAGCGCTTCTCCAACTTCCTGCTGTGGCAGTCGGCCTACGCCGAGATGGTGTTCCTCGACCGGCTCTGGCCCGACTTCGACCGCAGAGACTTGTGGGAGGCGTGCGAAATCTACGCCAAGCGCGACCGCCGCTACGGCGGGGCCATGCCCAACCAGGTCTAGCGGCTCATGCCCGGCGGCGGGCGCGGTAGGCGGCGACGTGCATGCGGTTGCCGCACGTGCGGCTGTCGCAGTAGACGCGCGAGCGGTTGCGGGACTCGTCGACGAACACCCGGTCGCAGTCGGGCGCCGCGCACGTGCGCAGGCGCTCGGCCTCGCCCTCGACCAGCAGGTGGGCCAGTGCCACCCCGCAGTCGGCCGCCACGTGCTCCGCCAGCGTCGCGTCGGCGGCGAAATAGTGCACGTGCAGCGGATGCCCGTCGTGCTCGGTGAGCCTTGGCGTGATGCGCGTCTCCGACAGCAGGGCGTTGAGGAGGCGGACGGCGCTCGGCTGGTCGGTGGCGGTGAAGACGCGGTGGAACGCCTCCCGCACCATCCGCACCTGCCCCAGGTCGCGGGCCGTGAGCCGGCCCACGCCGCTGATCTCGCGGGACTCAACGAACGCCTGCAGTTCGGCCAGGCCGGCCAGGCCCTCGTCGCCGCCGGTGGAGGGCGAGGTGTTGACCAGCTCGACAACGGTGGCCAACGAATGCACCATGTCATGGCCAAACGGCATGTTGACTCCTGTACGCGCCGGGTTCTAGCGTTGTCGCAGCGTATCTCCTGCTCGGGGCATCGGGGGTTTCCGTGAGTGCACATCGGCGTATCGTCATGGTCGCGATCGCCGGGGCGCTCATCATCTCCACCTCTGGCCCCATGGTCCGCATGGCCGACGTGTCACCCGCGACCTCCGCGTTCTTCCGATGCGCGTACGCCGTGCCGCCGATGCTCGTGCTGGCCTGGCTGGAGCGGCGCCGCTTAGGCCCGATGCCGCGCAAGGCGCTCCTGACGGCCTATTCGGCGGGCGCGGTGTTCGCGCTCGACCTGCTGTTCTGGCACCACGCCATCGAGTACGTCGGCGCGGGGCTGGCCACCGTGCTGGGCAACCTGCAGGTGTTCATCGTGGCGTTCGCCGCCTGGGCGGTGTTCGGGGAGCGGCCGTCCACGCGGCTGATGGCGGGGACGCCGGTCGTGTTCGGCGGCGTGGTGCTGATCTCCGGGGTGTTCGACAGCGCGGCCTACGGCAGCGACCCCATGATGGGGGTGCTCGCGGGGGTCGCCACGTCGTTGTCGTACGCGGTTTTCCTGCTGCTGATGAAGGCGGGGCCGGATCGTGGCGCGGGCCCGCTGGCGCACGCGACCGTGGTGACCGCCGCGACGATCGCGCTGCTCAGCCCCGTGTTCGGCGGCGCGGACTTCACTCCGGACCAGCCGGCGCACGGCTGGCTGCTGCTGCTCGCGCTGGGACCGCAGGTGCTCGGATGGTCGCTGATCACGTATTCGCTGCCGCGCCAGCCCGCCGCGCTCACCGCGCTGCTGCTGCTGATCCAGCCCATGACGACCGTGGGCATCTCCGCGCTGGCGCTCGGGGAGCGCCCGTCGGTGTTGCAGCTCACGGGCTGCGCGATCATCGTGCTCGGCGTGCTCTACGGCTCGCGCCGGGCTCAGCCCGTCCTGGCCGGGGCCGAGCAGGACGAGCAGGTGCCGAAGACCTCGACCGTGTGAGTGATCTCGGTGAACCCGTGCTCGCTGCCGACCGTCTCGGCCCAGCGCTCGACCGCGGGCCCGTCGACCTCCACGGTGCGGCCGCAGCGGCGGCACACCAGGTGGTGGTGGTGGGTGTCGCTCGCGCAGGCGCGGTAGACCGACTCGCCCTCGTCGGTGCGCAGCACGTCGACCTGGCCGCCGTCGGCCAGCGCCTGCAGAGCGCGGTAGACCGTGGTCAGGCCGATCTTGGCGCCGTGCAGGCGCATCTCGGCATAGACGTCCTGCGCGCTGCGGAAACCCTCGCTCCTGCGCAGGGTGTCGTGCACGGCATCGCGTCTCGTCGTCATGCGACCTCCTCGACGCGCAGCTTTGGTCGCTCGCTCAATGGTGACTCCTGGGTACGGCCTCGCCGTACGAATCTACCGACCCCGAGGGCCAGGACGAAGCCGGCGAGCGCAAGAAGCACGATCGCGGCACCCGGCGGGACCTTGGCCGAGTAGGTGGAGGCCAGCAGACCGCCCACGGAGGCGAGCACCCCGAACACCATGGCCAGCAGCATCGTCGTGCGGAAGCCCCGCGTCAGCTGCTGGCTGGTGGCCACCGGGATCACCATCAGCGCGCTGACCAGCAGCAGGCCGACCACGCGCATGGCGATGACGACGGTGAGCGCCGCCGTGACAGCGATCAGCAGGCTGAGGAAACGCACCGGCAGGCCGCTGGCCCTGGCCATCTCCTCGTCCTGGCAGAGCACGAACAACTCTCTGCCGAAGATCACCACGACCGCGATCACCGCGGCGGCCAGCGCGGCGATGACCCAGATGTCCCCGGGGGTGACGCTGGCGATGGCGCCGAACAGGTAGGAGTTGAGCTTGGTGGTGCTGCCGCCGGGCGCGATGCCCATGAGCATGACGCCGCCCGCGATCCCGCCGTAGAACAGCAGCGCCAGCGCCACGTCGCCGCTGGTGCGGCCGCGCGCCCTGACCAGCTCGATGGCCACGGCGCCGAGCACGGACACGATCACCGCGGTCAGCACGGGCGCGGTGCCGGTGAGGAACCCGAGCGCCACGCCGGTCAGCGCCACGTGCCCGATGCCGTCGCCGAGCAGCGACAACCTGCGCTGCACGATGAACGTGCCGACCGCGGGCGCACAGAGCCCCACCAGCAGCGCCGCGATCAGCGCGAGCTGGAACAGCTCCTCCTGAAGCAACTCGATGATCATCGTGGGTCCCCCTGCCACCCCGTGAGCGGTCCCGCACCCGGCTCGACGGGCGCGTGCGGGTGCTGGTGCTCGTGCCCAGGCCGGGCGCAGTCGCCCTCGGGACGCGGCGGCCTGCCGTCGTGCACGACCCGGCCCTCGCGGATCACGACGCCGCGCGTGATGATCGGCTCCAGCGGGCCCAGCTCGTGCGCGACCAGCACCACGGTCTTGCCGTCCAGCACCAGCGCGGCCAGGGTGTCGGCGAGCAGTTTCTGCGTCTCGGCGTCCACGCCCGCGGTCGGCTCGTCCATGACGTACGTGTCCGGCTCCCCGGCCAGCGCGCGGGCGATGAGCACCCGTTGCTGCTGGCCCCCGGACAACGACTGGACGGGATCACCTTCGCGGTCGGCCAGCCTGACGGCCTCCAGCGCGCTCGCCACGGCGGCCCTGTCGGCCACGCTGGTCCTGCGGAACCTGCTCTGCCTGGCGATCCGGCCGGAGGCCACGACCTCACGCACGCTGGCGGGCACGCCGCCGCCCACGTGGAGCCGCTGCGGCACGTAGCCGATGCGCCACCACTCGCGGAACCTGGCGGGCGGCGAGCCGTACAGCAGGGTCGAGCCGCCGGACAGCGGCGTGAGGCCGAGCAGTGCGCGGACCAGCGTGGACTTGCCCGAGCCGTTGGCGCCCAGCAGGGCGACGACCTCCCCGGGACGGACGGTCAGGTCGATCCCCTGGAGGACGGGTTTGCCCTCGAAGGAGACCCGGCCGCCGGTCATCGCGAAGGCCGTTTCGCTCATGCCGTACACCCCAGTGCTGTTTGTAGGGTTCTGAGGTTATCGCGCATGGCCGACATGTAATCGCCCGAGGGCTTGCTCTCCAGCGGGTCGAGCACTGCCGTCCTCGCGCCGACCTGGCTCGCGAGCACCTCGGCCACCTTCGGGCTGACCAGGGTCTCGGTGAAGATCGTGGTCACGCCCTCGGCCTTGGCGAGCTTGGCCACCTCGGAGATGCGGGTGGGCGACGGCTCGGTCTCGGGGTCGAGCGTGATGCCGACCTGCTTGAGCTTGTAACGATCCGCGAGATATCCGAACGCCTCGTGCGCGGTGACCAGCGTCCTCGTCTTGCATGTGCCGAGGCCCTGGGCGAGCTCCTGGTCGAGTGTGCCGAGCGCGGCGGCCGTCTTCGCGGCGCGGTCCTGGTACGCCTTGGCGCGCGGGGCGTCGGCGGCGGCCAGCCGCTCGCCCAGCTTCGTGGCGACGGTGGCCAGGCGGGACGGGTCGAGCCACAGATGCGGGTCGTAGGCGACCTCGTGCTCATGCTCCTCGGCGCCTTCCTCGGCGTGTCCGTGCTCCTCCGCGTGCCCGCCGGCCGCCGGGATCGTCTTGACGGCGGTCGCGGCGTCGAAGCTCGTGTCGGGCTCCACGGCGTCGTCCACGGCCGGCTGCACACCCTTGACGTAGACGGTGAGCGCGGCGTTCCTGACCGCGGTGACCTGCTGGATGCCCAGCTCCAGATCGTGGGGCTCGACGCCGGGCGCGGTCAGGCTCGTCACCTGCACGTCGGATCCCCCGACCTGCTCGGTCAGCCACTGGAGCGGGTAGAAGGCGGCGACCACCTCGGGCCTGCCGCCCTCCGCCTCTGTGGTGGCGGAGCCGGCGCCGCACGCGGCGGTGGTGGTGACCAGCGCGGCTCCCGCCAGCAAGCGTGCAGCACAAGACCGGGAAAATCCTGAAATCATGCACCCAGTATGCTGCAGAATGAAAATGATTGTCAAAATCTCCACGCAGGGTGACGCGGCGGCGGGAGCGTTCCAGGCCAGGAGGACAGGATGCCGGACGGCGGCTGGGGGCCCGGGCACGCCGCTCGGCATCCCGCGGTCGCCCCGGTGGTCGTGCGCCGGCAGAGCCGTTGCCGGTGCCCGGAGCGACGTTCGCGGCCGCGAGGCGCCGGCCGGCCCGGCCGCGCCTCGCGGAATGGGGTGATCAGTCGGGGAGCAGGGCCTCCTCGCTCAGCCGGTGTTCGCCCGCGTAGACGTTCATCGAGTCACCCCGGAGGAAGCCGATGAGCGTCAGCCCTTCCTCGGCGGCCAGCTCGGCCGCGAGCGAGGAGGGCGCGGACACCGCGGCGAGCACGGGGACGCCCCCCATGACCGCCTTCTGCACCAGCTCGAACGACGCCCGCCCCGACACCATCAGCACGGTGCCCCGCAACGGCAGCCGGCCGTTCCTGAGCGCCCAGCCGAGCAGCTTGTCGACGGCGTTGTGCCGGCCCACGTCCTCGCGCACGCACAACGCCTCGCCGTCGGCCGTGAACAGGCCCGCCGCGTGCAGCCCGCCGGTCCTGTCGAAGACCCGCTGGGCCGCCCGCAGCCGCAGCGGCAGCGACGCGATCACCGGCTGCGTCAGCTCGACGGGGTCGTCGCCGGCGCTCCAGCGCGCCACGGTGCGCACCGCCTCCAGCGACGCCTTGCCGCAGACGCCGCAGGAGGAGGTGGTGTAGAAGTTACGCGGCTCCGGCGCCGGGACGCCGGGCGCGAGCCGCACGTCGAGCACGTTGTACGTGTTCCCGCCGTCCACCGTCGCGCCCGCGCAGTAGCGGATCGTGGCGATGTCGTCCGGCGATCCCACGGCGCCCTCACTGACGAGGAAGCCCGCGGCCAGGTCGAAGTCGTCGCCGGGCGTGCGCATGGTGACCGTCAGCGGCGTGCCGTTGAGCCGGATCTCCAGCGGCTCCTCGGCGGCCAGCGAGTCGATCCTGCGGGTGCGGGCGGTGTCCTTCACCCGCAGGATGCGGCGTTTGACGGAGACCCTAGACATAGCCGTACCCGAAGCGGCCCTTGACGCAGAGGTTGCCCTTGGTGACCGGGTTGTCGTGCGGCGAGGTCACCTTGACGATCTTGTTGTCCTGCACGTGCAGGGTCAGGTTGCAGCCCACACCGCAGTAGCTGCAGATCGTCGTGGTCTCCGTCTGCTTCGACTCGTCCCAGGTGCCCTCGGCCCGCATGTCGAACTCGCTCTTGAACGACAGCGCGCCCGTGGGGCACACCTCGACGCAGTTGCCGCAGTAGACGCAGGCCGAGTCGGTGAGCGGGGCGTCGAACTCCGTGGAGATCGTCGTGTCGAAGCCCCGGCCCGCGACGCCGATGGCGAAGGTGTTCTGCCACTGGTCGCCGCAGGCGTCCACGCACTTGTAGCACATGATGCACTTGCTGTAGTCGCGTACGTAGAGCTCGTTGTCGACCTTGGCGGGCTGCTCGACGGTGGCGGCGTCGTCGCCGAACCTGGCCGGGTCGGCGTCGTACTCCTCCGTCCACTCGGCCGCCCTCGGGGTGGTCGACAGGTCCACCGAGGACCCGAGCAGTTCCAGCACCACCTTGCGACTCTGCCGGGCGCGCTCGGTGTCGGTGCCGACCTTCATGCCCTTCTCGGCCTTCCTGGAGCAGGCGGGCGCCAGCGTCCGCGCGCCCTCCACCTCCACCACGCAGACCCGGCAGGCGTTCTTCGGGGTGAGCGTGTCGCCGTAGCAGAGCGTCGGGATGTCCTTGCCCGCCACGGCGCACGCGTCGAGGATCGTCGAGCCCTCTGGCACGCGCACGGTCTCGCCGTCGATCTCGACGTCGATGAGCCGGCGGGGCGGCTGGAGCGGGATCATCTGAAAACTCCCAGGCGGTCGATGGCTGATTCGACGGCGTTCCAGGCGGTCTGTCCGAGGCCGCAGATGGAGGCGTCACGCATGGTCTGCCCGACCTCGCGCAGCAGCACGAGATCATCGTCGTCGACCCGGCGCGACAACCGGTGCAGGGCCTCCTCCTGGCGTACCGTACCCACCCGGCAGGGCACGCACTGGCCGCAGGACTCGTCGCGGAAGAACTCCGCGATGCGCAGCAGCAGGCTCTTGAGGTCCACGCCGTCGTCGATGACGAGCACCACGCCCGAGCCGAGCGTCGCGCCGGCGGCCCTGGTGCCCTCGAAGGTGAGCGGGATGTCCAGATCGGTGACGAACGCGCCGGCCGCGCCGCCCAGCAGCACCGCCCTGGTCGTGCCGGTGGTGCCCGACAGGTCGAGCAGCTCGCGCAGCGTGGCGCCGAACGTCAGCTCGTAGACGCCGGGGCGTTCCACCGCGCCCGAGACGCAGAACAGCTTGGGCTCGGCCGCCGCGTACGCCTGCGCCCCGCGCTCCAGGATCGGCAGCACGTTGACCAGCGTCTCGACGTTGTTGACCACGGTCGGCTTGCCGAACAGCCCCTTCTCCACCGGGAACGGCGGTTTGCTGCGCGGCTCGCCCCGCTGCCCCTCGATCGAGTTGAAGATCGCGGTCTCCTCGCCGCAGATGTAGGCGCCCGCGCCCCTCCGCAGCTCGATGTCGAAGGACAGGCCCTTGCCGAGGATGTCGTCGCCGAGCAGGCCCCGCGCGCGGGCGGTCGCGATCGCGTGCTGGAGCCGCGCGACCGCCCGGGGATATTCGCCCCTGATGTAGAGGTATCCCCGGGCGCAGCCGGTGGCGTAGGCGGCGATCGTCATGGCCTCGACGAGCGCGTACGGGTCGCCCTCCATGATGACCCGGTCCTTGAACGTGCCCGGCTCGCTCTCGTCGGCGTTGCAGACCAGGTAGTGGGGGTGGTCCGGCTGGCGGGCCGTGGCGTCCCACTTGCGCCCGGTCGGGAACGCCGCGCCGCCCCTGCCGACCAGGCCCGACTCCAGCACTTCGCGGATCACGCCTGCGGGGCCGAGCTCGAAGGCCCGCCGCAGCGCGGTGTAGCCGCCGGCCGCCCGGTAGTCGTCCAGGCTGGCCGGGTCGACGGTGCCGATTCTCCTGAGCAGGAGCAGTCCGTCCTGCCCGGTCTGCGGCACCGCCGCCCGTTCCGGGGTCTCGCCGGTGACCTTGACGCTCGGCGTGCTGCCGTTGGAGTTCGGCGGCGCCTCGGCCATGGTGGTGATCGTTTCAGGGGTCGCGGGGGCGTACACCTGCGCCACGGGGGGCGTGCCGGCCTCCAGGGCGAGCGCGGCCGGGGCCCGCTCGCACATGCCCAGGCAGGGGCTCTCCTGCCACGACGTGCCCGCCGGGCCGAAGTGGTCCTCGACGCGCCTGCGTACGGACTCCGCGCCCTTCGCCTGGCAGGCCAGGTCGGTGCAGACGTGCAGCACCCGCTTCGGCCTCGGCTGCACGGAGAACAGCGCGTAGAACGTGGCCACGCCGTACGCCTCGGCCGGGGGGATCGTCAGGCGCCGGCAGATGTACTCGAGCGCCCCCTCGCTGATCCACCCGACCCGGTCGTTGACCGCGTGCAGCGCGGGCAGCAACTGGTCCCGGGCGGCCTCCGCGCGGGCGGCGAAGCGCAGGTCCTGCTCGGTCCTCGCGCCGCCGTCCCAGGCGGAGGCGGGCGGCCCGAGCAGGGCGTCGACCGCCGCGCGCTCCTCCTCGGACGGCTCCGCCCCACGAAATCTCAGATCCATCTGATCACCCGGCCTTGACGAGCTTCTCGACACGTACGGCGGCGGCCTTGAACTCGGCCGTGCCCGAGATCGGGTCGGTGGCCTCGATGGTCAAGGAGTTGGTGTCCACCTCGTCGGGGAAGTGGAACGTCATGAACACGAGCCCCGGCCGCAGGGCGGGGTCGATGTAGACCGGCGCGGTCACCGAGCCTCGCCGCGAGGTGATCCGCACCTCCTCGCCCTCGGTGAGGCCGAGCCGCTCGGCGTCCTCGGGGCAGAGTTCGACGGTCTCGCCACGGCGCAGCGGCGAGGCGAACCCGGACGACTGCACCCCGGTGTTGTAGGAGTCGAGCCGGCGGCCGGTGGTCAGCCGCAGCGGATATTCGTCGTCGAGCAGGTCCACCGGCGGCGAGTGCCGCAGCACCGCGAACGGCGCCGGCGTGCCGCGCTTCGACGGGTCGTTCTCCCACAGCCTGCCGTGCAGGTAGGGAGGCTCCAGCGAGTCCTCCGACGGGCAGGGCCACTGGATGCCCTGCAGGTCGGCCAGCCGCTGGTAGGTCATGCCCGTGTGCTGCGGGGACAGGGCGCGCAGTTCGTTCCAGACCTCCTCCGCGCCGTCGTAGTGCCAGTCGTGGCCCAGCCTGCGCGCGATCTCGCACATGATCCAGATGTCGTCGCGGGCCTCGCCCGGCGGCTCCAGGGCCTTGCGCACCCGCTGGACGCGGCGCTCGCTGTTGGTGAACGTGCCGTCGGCCTCGCACCAGGCGGCGCTGGCCGGCAGCACGACGTCGGCCATCTGGGCGGTCTTGGTGAGGAAGATGTCCTGCACCACCAGGTGGTCGAGCATCGACAGGCGCTTGATGCAGGCCAGCGAGTCGGCCTCCGACTGCACGGGATTCTCACCGATCAGATAGCACGTGGTGACCTCGCCCTCGGCCATCGCCTCCAGCATCTCGGTGAGGTTGTGCCCGTACCTCGGCTGGATCGGCCGGCCCCACGCGCTCTCGAACCTGGCCCTGATGCCGGGGTCGAGGATGTCCTGGAAGCCGGGCAGGCGGTTGGGGATGGCTCCCATGTCGCCGCCGCCCTGCACGTTGTTCTGCCCGCGCAGCGGCGACAGGCCCGAGCCGTAGCGGCCGACGTGGCCGGTCAGCAGGGACAGGTTGATGAGCGCACGTACGTTGTCGGTGGCGTTGTGGTGCTCCGTGATGCCGAGCGTCCAGCACAGCTGGGCGCGGTCGGCGCGGGCGTAGGAGTGGGCCAGCTCGCGGATGGCGGCCGCGGGCACGCCGGTGACCTGCTCGGCCACGCTGAGCGTCCACGGCTCGACCGACTCCTTGAACTCCTCGAAGCCGCTTGTGGCCCGCTCGATGAACGCCTCGTTGTGCAGGCCGGCGTGGATGATCTCGCGGGCCACCGCGTGGGCGAGCGGGATGTCCGTGCCGACGTTGAGCCCCAGCCACAGGTCGGCCCACTGGGCCGTTCCGGTGCGGCGGGGGTCGACCGCGAACATGCGCGCGCCCTTGCGGATGCCCTTGAGCACGTGCTGGAAGAAGATGGGGTGGGCGTTCCTGGCCGCCGAACCCCACATGACGATCACGTCGGTGTCCTCGACCTCCTGGTAGGAGGAGGTGCCGCCGCCGCTGCCGAACACCGCCGACAGCCCCGCCACGCTGGGCGCGTGGCAGGTGCGGTTGCAGGAGTCCACGTTGTTGGTGCCTATTACCACGCGGGTGAACTTCTGCCCGACGTAGTTCATCTCGTTGGTGGAACGGGCGCACGACAACATGGCGAAGCAGTCGGGGCCGTGCTCGGCGACGTTGCGGCGGAAGCCCTCCGCAGCGCGCTCCAGCGCCTCCTCCCAGCTCGCCTGGCGCAGTACGCCGTTCTCGCGCACCAGTGGATGGGTCAGGCGGTCATAGCTCATGATCCCTCCATTCTGTATACAATCACGGTATTCCCAGCTAGACCGCGCGGACAAGGTTCGCGTTCAGCAGATCGCTCACAGCGTGGATCGCGCGCAGCGTCGGCACCTCCGCTCCAGTGAGATCGGCCAGCTCGACCACCGCAGCCAGCAGCACGTCGAGCTCCAGCGGTTTCCCCTTCTCCAGGTCCTGGAGCGTGGACGTCTTGTGCTCGCCGGCCTTCTCCGCGCCTCGCAGACGGCGCTCGATCGAGATGCCCGGATCGCAGCCCACCCGCCTCGCGACCTCGACCGTCTCCCGCATCATGGCCACGACCAGCCCTCTCGTGCCGTCGTGGCGGCAGATCCCGGCCATCGTCGCTCTGGCGAGCGCGCTGATGGGGTTGAAGGCGATGTTGCCCATGAGTTTGATCCAAACATCCCGGCGGAGATCCGGCTCCACCGGGCACTTCAGGCCGCCCTCGACCGCCGCCCGGCTGAAGGCGGCGCATCGCTCGGTCGGCTCGCCGTTCGGCTCGCCGATGGAGAACCTGGTGCCTTCGAGGTGGCGGATCACGCCCGGCCTCTCGATCTCGGTGGCGGCGTAGACGACGCAGCCGATCGCCCGGTGCAGCGGCAGCGCGGCCGTCACCGCGCCGCCCGGGTCGACGCTTTCGATGCGGTAGCCCTCGTGCGGGCCCTTCAGTCCGTGGAAGTACCACCACGGGATGCCGTTCTGCGCGGCGATGATGCTCGTGGTCTCGTGCAGAAGCGGCTGGATCATGGGGCCCGCGGCGGCGTAACTGTTCGCCTTGAGGCCCAGGAAGACGTGGTCCACCGGGCCGACCTCGGTGGGGTCGTCGGTGGCATGGGGATGGGCGACGAAATCGCCCCTGGGGGTGAGCACCCGCACACCGGCGGAGCGTATCGCCTGCAGGTGCTCGCCTCTGGCGATGAGGTGCACCTCGACTCCCGCTCTGTGGAGGGCGGCCCCCACGTATGCGCCGATGGCGCCGGCGCCAAGAACAGCGACCTTCATCATCCGCTCCGTTCTCGCGTCGGACTGTCTGTACGGCCCCGTACAGCGGTGGGCCGCCGCCGCGGCCGACCGTTCACGCGGCCCGCTGGAGGCGAGCGACTGTGCATTCGGTATACAGTATGGAAAAAGTCGGGTCAAGGAGCGTAGCTGTGACCGTTGTTCGGCATGAACCAGTGGTGGAAGCGATGCCATGGGCCGCCGCGCGGGCCCTCGCGGCGCGGTCGGCGGGACGGCTGGAGCCGGCGCGGGTGCCGCTCCAGGAGGCGCTCGGCCGCCGCCTGACCGCCCCCTTGGCGGCGCTCGTGCCGGTGCCCGGCGTGGACGTGGCGGCGATGGACGGTTACGCCGTGGCGGGACGGGGCCCGTGGCTGGTCGTGGGCGGCGTCCTGGCCGGGGGAGCGCCGTACGGGGAAGTGCTGCGGGCCGGGGAGGCGGTGGAGATCGCCACCGGCGCCCCGGCCCCGGCGGGGGCGGAGGCGGTGCTGCCCTACGAGCACACGGTCGCGGCACCGTCTTCAGGGCATGGGGGCGCCGGGCACGAACCCGTCACGTGGGTGGATGGCGCCGTCGAGGCCGGGCGGCACATCCGGCGGCGGGGCGAGGACATCGCCGAGGACGCGGTCGTGCTCGGCGCGGGCGCCATGGTCACCCCCGCCGTACTCGGGCTTGCCGCCTCGCTCGGTCACGACACCCTGCTCGTACGTCCGCGGATCCGGGTGACGGTGCTGGTCACCGGCGACGAGGTGGTGCACGCGGGGCTGCCCGCGCCGGGCCGGGTCCGCGACGCCATCGGGCCGTTCCTGCCCGCCCTCGTGGAGTGGGCGGGCGGCCGGGTCGCCGGCGAGACCCGCCTCCCCGACGGCCCCGGCCCTCTCCGCGCCGCTCTCGCGGATGGGGCGCCGGGAACGGGCGCGGGTGAGGTGGCCGTCGTGTGCGGGGCGTCGTCGAAGGGGCCGGCCGACCACCTCCGGGGTGTGCTGGCGCGGCTCGGGGCGGAGCTCCTCGTCGACGGCGTCGCCGTACGTCCTGGGCATCCGCAGATGCTGGCCCGCCTGCCGGGCGGCGGGCTCGTCGTGGGCCTGCCCGGCAACCCGTTCGCGGCCCTCGCCGCCGCGCTCACGCTGCTGGCCCCGCTGGTACGCGAGGCGGCCGGCACGGCGGCGGGCCGGGAGACGAGCGCGCTGGCCGGCCCGGTCAGGGTGCACCCGAGGGACACCCGGCTGGTGCCGGTCAGGAGATCCGGCCGCGGGGCCGTGCCTGTGGGACATGACCGGCCGGGTTCGTTGTGGGGCGCAGCGCTCGCGGATGCGCTGGCCGTGGTGCCTCCGGGGTGGTCCGGTGAGCAGGTCGAGCTGATCGAGTTGCCCCTGGGGGGCTAGACAGGCCGTTCAGGAGGGAGTAACCATTGCGTTCATACGGTATGCAGTATGCGGAAGACAGGCGATCCGTCCCCGGGAAAGGGTTTGAAGGATGTCGGAAACGATCTCTGGCGGTCATCTCGTAGCCAAGGCACTCAAGGCCGAGGGCGTAGAAGTGATCTACACGCTCTGCGGCGGCCACATCATCGATATCTATGACGGCTGCGTCGATGAGGGCATCGAGGTCATCGACGTACGCCACGAACAGGTAGCCGCGCACGCCGCGGACGGATACGCGCGCATCACCGGCAAGCCCGGCTGCGCGGTGGTCACCGCCGGACCGGGCACGACCGACGCGGTCACCGGCGTGGCCAACGCCTTCCGCGCCGAGAGCCCCATGTTGCTCATCGGCGGCCAGGGGGCTCTGAGCCAGCACAAGATGGGCTCGCTCCAGGACCTGCCCCACGTGGACATGATGGCGCCCATCACCAAGTTCGCGGCCACGGTGCCCAGCACGGAACGGGTGGCCGACATCGTGTCCATGGCCTTCCGCGAGTGCTACCACGGCGCTCCCGGCCCGTCGTTCCTGGAGATCCCGCGCGACGTGCTCGACGCGAAGGTCCCGCTGGAGAAGGCGCGGATCCCGGAGGCCGGCCGCTACCGCGCCTCCACCCGCCAGGCGGGCGACCCCGAGGCGATCGAGCGGCTGGCCGACCTGCTCGCGCACGCCGAGAAGCCGGCCATCCTGCTCGGGAGCCAGGTCTGGACGTGCCGGGCGACGGACGCGGCGACCGGCTTCGTCAGGTCGCTCAACGTGCCCGCGTACATGAACGGCTCGGGCCGCGGCACGCTCGCGCCGGGCGACCCGCACCACTTCCAGCTCAGCCGCAGGTACGCCTTCACCGAGGCCGACCTGATCATCATCGTCGGCACCCCGTTCGACTTCCGGATGGGCTACGGCAAACGCCTGTCGCCGACCGCGACGGTCGTCCAGATCGACCTCGACTACCGCACCGTCGGCAAGAACAGGGACATCGACCTCGGCATCGTCGGCGACGCCGGCCTCGTCCTGTCCGCCGCAGCCCAGGCCGCGAGCGGCCGCATCGGGGACGCCGCAGCCAAGCGCAAGGCGTGGCTGGAGGAGTTGCGCACGGTCGAAACCCAGGCGTACGAGAAGCGCCTGCCCCGCCAGCACTCCGACGCCCGGCCCATCGACCCCTACCGCCTCGTGCACGAGATCAACGAGTTCCTCACCGAGGACACCATCTACATCGGCGACGGCGGTGACATCGTCACCTTCTCCGGCCAGGTCGTGCAGCCGAAGTCGCCCGGCCACTGGATGGACCCGGGACCGCTCGGCACGCTCGGCGTCGGCACGGCCTTCGCGATGGCGGCCAAGCAGGCGCGGCGGGACAAGGAGGTGCTGTGCCTGTTCGGCGACGGCGCCTTCAGCCTGACCGGCTGGGACTTCGAGACGATGGTCCGCTTCGACCTGCCGTTCATCGGGATCATCGGCAACAACTCCTCGATGAACCAGATCAGGTACGGCCAGGCCGCCAAGTACGGCGAGGACCGCGCGCGCGTCGGCAACACCCTCGGCGACATCCGCTACGGCGAGTTCGCCAAGCTCCTCGGCGGCCACGGCGAGGAGGTCCGCGACCCGTCCGAGATCCGGCCCGCGCTGGAGCGGGCCAGGGAGTCGGGCAAGCCCTCACTGATCAACGTATGGGTCGATCCGGACGTCTACGCCCCCGGAACGATGAACCAGACCATGTACAAGTAGGGGAAACAGCGACATGAAGGCTCTCGAAGGTGTCCGCGTCCTCGACATGACCCACGTCCAGTCGGGCCCGTCCGCCACCCAGATGCTCGCGTGGCTGGGCGCCGACGTGGTCAAGCTGGAAGCCCCCAAAGGCGACATCACCCGACAGCAGCTCCGTGACGTGCCAGACGTAGACAGCCTGTATTTCACGATGCTGAACTGCAACAAGCGCAGCATCACCCTCAACATGAAGAGCGAGCGCGGCAAGGAGCTCTTCACCGAACTGGTGAAGAGCGCGGACGTCCTGGTGGAGAACTTCGGGCCGGGCGCCGTCGACCGCATGGGCTTCACCTGGGAACGCCTCCAGGAGCTCAACCCCGGCCTCATCTACGCCTCGATCAAGGGCTTCGGCCCCGGCCGGTACGCCAAGTTCAAGGCGTACGAGGTGATCGCGCAGGCGATGGGCGGCTCGATGAGCACCACCGGCTTCGAGGAGGGCCCGCCGCTGGCCACCGGGGCACAGATCGGCGACTCGGGCACCGGCATCCACGCGGTCGCCGGCATCCTGGCCGCCCTCTACCAGCGCCAGCAGACCCAGCGCGGCCAGCGCGTCCAGGTGGCCATGCAGCACGCCGTGCTGAACCTGTGCCGCGTCAAGCTGCGCGACCAGCAGCGGCTGGCGCACGGCCCGCTGCGCGAATATCCGAACAAGACGTTCGGCGACGAGGTGCCGCGCTCGGGCAACGCCAGCGGCGGCGGCCAGCCGGGCTGGGCGGTGCGTTGCGCGCCCGGCGGTCCCAACGACTACATCTACGTGATCGTGCAGCCGGTCGGCTGGGAGCCGATCGCGAACATCATCGGCCGTCCCGAGCTGGCCGCCGACCCCGAGTGGGCGACGCCGGAGGCGCGGCTGACCAAGCTGGACAAGATGTTCCAGCTCATCGAGGAGTGGACGATCCGCCACGACAAGTGGACGGTGCTCGACCGGTTCAACGGCGCCAACGTCCCGTGCGGGCCGATCCTGTCGACCAAGGAGCTGGTGGAGGACGAGAGCCTGCGCGAGGAGGGCATCGTCGTCAAGGTCGACCACCCGGAACGCGGTGAGTTCGTGACGGTCGGCAGCCCGCTGCAGTTGTCGGACTCGCCGGTGGACGTCGTCACCCCGCCGCTGCTCGGTGAGCACAACCAGGACATCTACGGCGAGCTGGGCGTCAGCGCGGACGAGCTCGCCGAACTCAAGACGAACGGAGTCATCTAAGTGGCGACCACAAGCGTGGCCAGGGAGGTCATCGACAAGGCGCTCGCCGAAGGGCGGACGGCTCTGACCGCACCGGAAGGGCGCAGGCTCTGCGAGGAGTACGGCATCGCGACCCCGGGCGAAGGGCTGGCCACGTCGGCGGCGGAGGCGGCGGAGGTCGCCGAGAAGATCGGGCTCCCGGTCGTTCTCAAGATCGTCTCGCCTGACATCCTGCACAAGACGGACGCCGGCGGCGTGCTGGTCGGCCTCAGAAGCGCCGACGAGGTGCGGGAGGGCTACGACACGATCCTGGCCAACGCCCGCGCCTACAACCCCGACGCGAAGATCGACGGCATCCAGGTGCAGCAACTGGTCGGCGGCGGCCACGAGGTCATCGTCGGCGCCGTCACCGATCCCACGTTCGGCAAGGTCGTCGCCTTCGGGCTTGGCGGTGTCCTGGTCGAAGTTTTGCAAGACGTTACCTTTAGGCTTGCCCCACTTTCGGGTGAAGATGCCTTTGGCATGCTGGACGACATCAGGGCGGCAGAGGTCCTCCGTGGTGCTCGCGGCGCCGAACCCGCCAACCGGGAGGCGCTCGCGGGCCTGATCGAGCGGGTCGGCCGGCTGGTCACCGACGTCCCCGAGATCGTCGAGATCGACCTCAACCCGGTCTTCGCCGACGCGAGCGGAGCGGTCGCCGCCGACGTGCGCATCCTCATCGGCGACAAGCCCGCCGAGGTCGCCCGGCTGTCGCGCGAGGAGATCCTCCGGCAGATGACGCGGATCTTCAAGCCGCGCTCGGTCGCGGTCATCGGCGCCTCCGCCGAGACCGGCAAGATCGGCAACTCCGTCATGCGCAACCTCATCAACGGCGGCTACCAGGGGCAGATCCTGCCGATCAACCCCAAGGCCGACGAGATCATGGGGCTGCCCGCGTACAAGAGCATCTCCGACGTCCCCGGCGACGTGGACGTGGCCGTGTTCGCCATCCCCGCCAAGTTCGTCGCGGCGGCGCTGGAGGAGACCGGCAAGAAGGGCGTGGCGGGCGCCGTCATGATCCCGTCGGGCTTCGCCGAAACCGGCAACGTCGAGGGTCAGCAGGAGATCGTCGAGATCGCGCGCAGGCACGGCGTGCGCATGCTCGGGCCCAACATCTACGGCTACTACTACACGCCGGAGAACCTCTGCGCGACGTTCTGCACGCCGTACGACGTCAAGGGCAGCGTGGCGCTGACCTCGCAGAGCGGCGGTATCGGCATGGCCATCCTGGGCTTCAGCCGCACCACCAAGATGGGCGTCTCCGCCATCGTCGGCGTCGGCAACAAGGCCGACGTGGACGAGGACGACCTGCTCACCTTCTTCGAGCAGGACGACAACACCAAGGCCGTGGCCATGCACCTGGAGGACCTCAAGGACGGGCGCGGCTTCGTCGACGCCGCCCGCCGCGTGGTCAAGGAGAAGCCGGTCATCGTGCTCAAGGCGGGACGCACCGCGATGGGCGCGCGGGCGGCCGGCTCCCACACCGGGGCCCTGGCCGGCAACGACAAGGTCTACGACGACATCCTCCGGCAGGCCGGGGTGGTGCGCGCGCCGGGACTCAACGACATGCTGGAGTACGCCCGCGCGCTGCCGATCCTGCCCGCGCCCAAGGGCGAGAACGTCGTCATCATCACCGGGGCCGGCGGCTCGGGCGTGCTGCTCTCCGACGCCATCGTCGACGCGGGCCTGACGCTCATGGACATCCCGCCCGACCTGGACGAGGCCTTCCGCGCCTACATCCCCCCGTTCGGGGCGGCGGGCAACCCCATCGACATCACCGGCGGCGAACCGCCATCGACGTACGAGAACACGGTCCGCCTCGGCCTGGCCGACGAGCGCATCCACGCGCTCGTCCTGGGCTACTGGCACACGATCGTGACGCCGCCGATGGTCTTCGCCGAGCTCATCGCCAGCGTCGTGGCGGAGGAGCGGCAGAAGGGCAACGTCAAGCCGGTCGTGGCGTCGCTCGCCGGGGACACCGAAGTTGAGGAGGCCAGCGAGTACCTGTTCGAGCATGGCGTGGTCGCGTACCCGTACACGACAGAGAAGCCCGTGGCGGTCCTCGGTGCGAAGTACCGCTGGGCCAGGGCTGCCGGACTGCTGCGCTAGAGCCGATTGACCGCACAGCAGCCAGGCGAGGGGGCCATTTCGGGGCAGCAGCGCAGAAAGGCAACAACCCCCCAGGAGGTCCGTAGGTGGACACATCGAACACACCACCGGCGGCGCAGACCGCGCCACCGGCAGAGGACGAACGAGTATGGAAAGCGGGCCGGCTTGAGCCGATGCCCATCAGGAAGCTCCCCGACGCGCCTCCCTCGGTGCACATTCTCGGGCCGACGGTCTTTCTCGTCGCCCTGGGCGTGGGCATGGGCGAGTCGTACATGTGGCCCCGGCTGGTGCTGCTGTTCGGGCCGGAGATCCGGTGGCTGTTCCTGATCGGCGTCAGCCTGCAGGCCGTGGTGATGCTGGAGATGGCGCGCTACGCCATGGCCACGGGGGAGAGCATCTTCTCCGGCGCGGCCAGGGTGTTCAAGCCGCTGATGTGGTTCTTCTTCATCGTCGCCATCGCCGTCTACATCTGGCCGGGACACCTGTCGGCGGGAGCGGCGGCGTTCGAGGAGATAACCGGAATCCCCTGGGTGGTGACCGCGGTCGCCGGGTTGATCCTCGTCGGAGTGATCTTCAGCCTGGCCAAGGTGATCTACAACGTGCTGGAGAACGTGTTGTCGCTGCTCATCGGCGCACTCGTGCTCGGCACCGCCGTGGTCGCCGCCATGGTCGGCACCTGGAACGACGTGGTCACCACGATCACGGGCATGTTCTCCTTCGGCTACCTGCCGCCGGAGGCCATGACCGCGGCCTGGTTCCCCGTGATCGTCGGGGCGTGCGCGTTCGCCGGCCCGTCGGGCATGCAGCAGATGTGGTACACGCTGCACCTGCGTGACTCCGGCGCCGGCATGGGCGCGCACATGCCGAAGGTCCGCGGGCTGCGGCACGCGGGCGAGCAGGAGGAGATGCCCGCGCGCGGGTTCATGTTCGACACCGACAACCCGGCGGAGATGGCCAAGTGGAGGGGGTGGCGGCGCTGGGTCACCTTCGACGCCCTCCTGCTGTTCTGGGGCATCACCATGCTGGTCACGATCTCCTTCACGGTGATCGCCCAGTCGGCGGTGCGGCAGAACCCGGGCGTGCGCGACGTGATCGCAGGCGATGACCGGGAGGTGGCCCTCACCGCGATGGCGGACGCGGTCTCCTCCGCGGGCAGCTCGGTACTCGGGGTCGTTTTCCTCGGGTTCATCGCGCTCATCGGCCTGAACGCGACGCTGGGGTTGTTCGACTCCTTCTCCAGAGGTCAGGCCGACATGACGTACAACTTCGTGCCCGGCGCGAAGAAGGTCCGCATGTCGCACCTGTACGCCATCTTCCTCTGGGGCGTGATCATCTTCGGCATCCTGATCCTGCTGTTCGGCCCGGCCGACGGACCCAGCGGGATCCTCGACACGCTGGCGTTCCTGTCGACGTTCGCGATGGGCGCGTACTGCGTGACGCTGCTCCTGGTGAACAACCGCATGCTGCCCAAACCGATCAGGCCCAAGTGGTGGACCAACGTGATCATCGGATTCGGCGCGGTGTTCTACCTGGGGATGCTGTTCTACAGCCTGTTCGCCTATGGCGTGGTCGTGGGCTGATGATCGGACGGCACAGCCTCGAACTCGCCCTGCCAGGGGCGTCGATCGGAGCCGCCGCCGGTGCCATGGCCGGTGGGCTGACCCTGCTCGCGGGGCAGCCCACCGGGATGGCCGCGCTGTCGGCCCTCGCGCTCTCCGTGCCGCTCGGCCTCTTCGGCGGGTTGTACGGGGTGCTCCTGGGCCACGGCGTGTTCCGGCCGGGTACCTTCGGCCCCGTCGGACTGTTCTGGATGGTGGCCTTCCCCGTGTCCCGGCTCGTCCAGGAGAGTCTGGCCGGGGTCGGCATGGCCGACGGCGTGCTGCCGTTCCTGGCATACCAGGCGATGGTGGCGCTCGGCTTCGCGATCGGCTTCGTCTGGCTGCACGAGCGGCTCATGCCGCACTGGCTGATGCGCAGGGCCGGCGCGAACCCTGAGGCCAAGGCGCTGCTCGGCCAGTACATCAAGCACGCCCAGGCGCTGCAGGCGACCAGGAAGGGGTCGCGTCGATGAACCTGCCCGTCTGGGTCTGGCTGGCCACGATCGGCGGATTCTGCATCGTGCTCGCGTTCGACTTCTACCTCGTCGCCCGCAACCCGCACGAACCCTCGTTCAGGGAATGTGTGGGCTGGGTGTCGTTCTACGTGGGCCTGGCCGCGGCCTTCGGCGTCGGCCTGCTCCTGTTGTCGGGCCCCGCGCACGGCGGGGAGTTCTTCGCCGGGTGGATCACCGAGTATTCGCTCAGCGTGGACAACCTCTTCGTCTTCCTGCTGATCATGAGCCGATTCCGGGTGCCGCGCGAATATCGCCAGAAGGTGCTGCTCATCGGCATCATCCTGGCGCTGATGATGCGCGGCGTCTTCATCGCGGCCGGCGCCGAGGCGGTCACCAGGTTCGACTGGCTCTTCTACGTCTTCGGCGCGTTCCTCGTCTACACCGCGTGGAAGCTGATCGGTCACGAGGACGACGACGCGGAATTCTCCGAGAACATCGCCCTGCGCACGGTGCGCCGGGTGCTCCCGACCACGGACACCTATCACGGCGCCCGGCTCACCGTGCACCTGGGCCGCAGGATGGTCACCCCGATGCTGATCGTGATGGTCGCCATCGGGACGACCGACCTGCTGTTCGCCCCCGATTCCATCCCGGCCATCTTCGGGCTCACCAAGGAGCCCTATCTGGTCTTCACCGCCAACGCCTTCGCCCTCATGGGGCTGCGGCAGCTCTTCTTCCTCATCGGCGGGCTGCTCGACCGGCTCGTCTACCTGAGCAAGGGGTTGTCGGTGGTGCTGGCCTTCATCGGGGTGAAGCTGATCCTCGAGGCCCTGCACCACGACGGTGTGTCGTGGGCGCCGGAGATCCCGATCCTGGTCTCTCTCGGCGTCATCGTCGGCACCCTCGCGGTCACCACGGTGCTGAGCCTGGTGAAGTCGGCTCGTGCCAGGGCGGAGGTGGTGGAGCCGGAAACCGCCGATCGCTGACCCCCCCGAACCGGGGCCGCGCGCGGGGGCGAACCCTCCCCTGCCGCGGCTCTGCGGCGTGCCCGCGACGACCGTGCTCACGGGACGTGTCTCACCGGACGTTTTACGGCCGGGGACTCTTGCGTACGTCGTGCTCGGCGGTCCACTGGCGCAGGTAGCGCTCCGCGTCGTCGGCGGAGTGGTGTTTCCTGAGCGCCGTGCTGAGGCCGAGGCCGATCACCCGGCCGTCGGCCGGATGGCCTGCCGGATCACCAAGGAGAAAGCGGATGAACGCCTTCACGGTCATGCACCTCCAATCTCTGCTACGCATCCTCTGCCCGAGGTGTTACGCAGCATGTCGTCTTCTGTGAACGTCAGATCTCCCCGCGGTCGTCCCCGCAGGTCACCCCACGGCGATTTCGCGCAGGCGTGCTCGACGCACCTCGCGGGACGCCCCGCGAGGGTCTTCGGGGTCGTCAGCCGGCGGAGGGGGTGCGCGGACGTCGCCGGCGCACCGGCTTGGGCGCGGGCTCCACGGGCTCGTTCTCCCGCTGCTCCATGTAGGAGGCGCGGGTGTGCTCGGTGTGCTCACGCATGATCTTCGCGGCGCGGCGCTCGTCGCCCGCCTCGATGGCGTCGATCAGCGAGGTGTGCTCGTCCCATGAGGCCATGCCGCGCTGGCGGGCCACGGGCGTGTGATACCACCGCACGCGCCTGGCCACCTGGGCGGCCAGCTCGGCCAGGACCTTGTTGCCAGACAGGTCGGTCACCAGCGCGTGCAGCTCCGAGTTGGTGGCCACGGCCGCGTCGACGTCGTCGGACTGCACCGCGGCGATGCCGCGGGCGCACAACGCGCGCAGCCGTTTCACGCCGTCCTCGCCGGCGTGCTCGGCGGCCAGCCGGGCGGACTCGGTCTCGAGCAGGGTGCGGACGGCCAGCAGTTGGTCGGCCTCCTCCAATGTCGGGACGTGCACGAACGCGCCCTGACCCGGGTGCAGATCGACCCAGCCCTCGCCGCTGAGCTGCTGCAACGCCTCGCGGACCGGCTGCCTGGAGACCCCCAGCAGCTCGGCCAGCTCGCTCTCGACGAGGTGCTGGCCGGGTTTGAGCTGCCCGGAGACGATGAGCTCTTGGATAGCCTCTATGACGCTTTCACGGAGCGTGGCAGGACGGGGAATCTTCGCGGCCGCCGTCTGACCGGCCTGATCCGACAGCAACATGGGCACGTCTCCAGGACTGAGCTGAAAAGTTTTTAGTCGACTGCCTACAGCATACCGGCCGCGCGTTGTCCATGGTCGTGAGTCTCATCACAGGGGGATCGTCGCGGGCAGGCCGGGTAGACGCAGGCGGGAGGCGGCCAGCGCGGGCAGCGCGGCCAGGACGGCGGCGACCAGCAGCGCGGCGCCGGGGGCGGCCAGGGCCGCCGTGGCCAGGGCCACGGCGCCGACACCTGCCAGGGCCTTGGCGCTGTAGATGACGGCGTGGATCTCGCCGGCCCGCTCGGTGCCGAAGAACTCGCGTACGAGGCTGGCGAGCAGCGGGTAGAAGGCGCCGCCGCCCAGCCCGGCCGCGATCGCGCCGAGCCAGAGCAGGGGAGCGCTGACGTTCGCCGGCCCGGGGAGGCCGCCCACGTGCGCGCCGCCGGCGGTCAGCAGCACCTGGCCGGCCGCGAGCGCGCCCAGCACGGCGGCCAGCACCCGCCTGCGGCCGAACAACTCCGAGCAGCGCATGGCCACCGCCCTGCTGGCGCCGTTCAGCGCCACCATGAGGGCCACCGCGCCCCACGTCCCCGTGCCCGCGACCACGATCACGTCGAAGACCGACACGGCGCCGGCGCACGTCAGGATCAGGGCGAGCGCGGGCAACGTCCTCGTGCGCAGCGCCTGGGCGAGCAGGAACTGCTTGGCCGCCTCCGGGGTGACGCGCAGCCGCGCGGCGTCGAGGGCGTGCGTACGCGGGTCCACGTCGGCGGGCCACCACAGGGCCGGGGGCAGCCGCAGGTGGCGGGCCGCCGTCCCGATGACGGCCACGGCGACGGCCGCGGCGGTCAGGAAGGCGGCCGGCGTGGCGTCGGGGGCGATCCCGGCCCAGACCAGCAGTGGCACGGCCCCGTACCCGAAGGCGCCGGTGATCAGGCCGACCCGGGCGGCGGGCCGCTCAGGGAACCAGGAGGAGACCACCTCGCCGCAGACGCCGTAGACCAGGCCCGCGCCCAGCCCGCCGAGCAGCCCGTAGCCGACGAGGGCGGCCGGGCTCACGGGGCCGCCGCCCGCGAGCGCCGCCTGCCCGGCCGCGGCGAGCGACGCGCCGCTCGTGAGGGCGGCCGTGACGAGGCCGAGCCCGCTCAGCGCGGCCCCGAGCGCCAGGCTCACGCGTACGCTGAGGCGCCCGCGCCGCACCATGTGCAGGGCGGGCAGCGCGCCCGCCGCCTGACAGGCGATCCAGACGGCCAGCAGGGTCAGCCCGGCGCTTTTCTGGGCGAGCAGCGCGGCGTAGCCGTACTGGAGCGGGCTGATCGCGGCCATCGCGGCCCAGGCCAGCCGGAACATGCGCGTGCGGTCGGCGGGGACGGGCCCGGGAAGGTACGAGCGGCCGCGCCAATCTCTGACTGCATTCTCCATACTGTATGGAATATCCAGTAGACGGCTCCCTGTCGAGCCCTAGACGAGGGATATTCCATACGGTATACCGTCTACAAAGGAGGCTCGAATGGACCTGTACGAATACCAGGCGAAGGAGCTCTTCGGGCGTCACGGGATCCCGGTCCCCGCCGGCAGGGTCGCCACCACCCCCGCGCAGGCCGGCGCGATCGCGGCCGAGCTGAACGCGCCCGTTGTCATCAAGGCCCAGGTGAAGACCGGTGGGCGCGGCAAGGCGGGTGGCATCAGGAGCGCGGCGGGGCCGGTCACCGCGGAGGTGGAGGCCGACCGCGTCCTCGGCATGGACATCAAGGGGCACGTCGCGCGCACCGTGCTGGTCGAGACCGCGACCGTGCCGTTCGAGGAGTACTACGCGGCCTTCCTGGTCGACCGGGCCGAGGGCGGGTTCCTGGCCATGGTGTCGAGCCAGGGAGGCATGGAGATCGAGGAGCTCGCGGCCACCGACCCCGACGCTCTGGTGAAGCTGCCCGTCGACCCGGTGTCCGGGGTGGACGCGGAGACCGCGCGGGCTCTCGCCGCCAAGGCGGGCCTGCCCGAGCAGGCGGCCGGGGTGCTGGAGCAGCTGTGGCGGGTGCTGGTCGCGGAGGACGCCCTGCTGGTCGAGGTGAACCCGCTGATCTGCACCACCGACCAGCGCATCGTGGCGCTCGACGGCAAGGTGACCCTGGACGACAACGCCGCGTTCCGGCACTCGTGGGAGCCGGAGGAACAGGCGGACGGCCTGGAGGCCCGCGCCCGGGCCAAAGGACTCAACTACGTCAAACTCGACGGACGCGTCGGCGTGATCGGCAACGGGGCCGGCCTCGTCATGAGCACGCTCGACGTGGTCGCGGGAGCGGGGGCCGCCCCCGCCAACTTCCTCGACATCGGCGGCGGCGCGTCCGCCAAGGTCATGGCCGACGGGCTGGAGATCATCCTGGCCGACCCCGACGTGCGCTCGGTGCTGGTCAACGTCTTCGGCGGCATCACGGCCTGCGACGCGGTGGCCAGCGGCATCGTCACCGCACTCGAACTCCTCGGCGAACGCGGCCACGGCAGGCCCATCGTCGTACGGCTGGACGGCAACAACGCCGAGGTGGGCCGGCGCATCCTCAGCGACGCCAGGCACCCGGCCGTCCGCCAGGTCTCCACCATGGACGGCGCCGCCGAGACGGCGGCCAGACTCGCGGCAGGTGCGTGATGGCGATCTTCCTGACCAAGGACAGCCGGGTGCTCGTGCAGGGCATGACAGGCGCGGAAGGCAGCAGGCACACGGCCCGCATGCTCGCCGCGGGCACCGACATCGTGGCCGGGGTGACCCCCGGAAAGGGCGGGCGCTCGCTGGACTTCGGCGAACGCGCGGTGCCGGTCTTCGGCTCCGTGGCCGAGGCGATGGCCGAGACGGGGGCGGACGTCTCCGTGGTGTTCGTGCCGCCCCGCTTCACCGGTTCGGCCGTGGAGGAGGCCGTCGAGGCGGGCATCCCGCTGTGCGTGGTCATCACCGAGGGCGTCCCCGTGCATGACGCCGTACGTTTCCGCGCCCTGGCGAGCGGCCGCACCAGGATCATCGGGCCCAACTGTCCCGGCCTGATCAGCCCCGGCCAGTCGTCGGCCGGCATCATCCCCGCCGACATCACCTCCGCCGGGCGCATCGGGCTGGTCTCGAAGTCGGGCACGCTGACGTACCAGCTGATGTACGAGCTGCGCGACCTCGGCTTCTCCACCGCCGTCGGCATCGGCGGCGACCCGGTCGTCGGCACCACCCACATCGACTGCCTCAAGGCGTTCCAGGACGACCCCGGCACCGACGCGATCGTCATGATCGGCGAGATCGGCGGCGACGCCGAGGAGCGGGCCGCCGCCTACATCGCGGCGAACGTCACCAAGCCCGTCATCGCCTACGTCGCCGGCTTCACCGCGCCGGAGGGCAAGACCATGGGGCACGCGGGCGCGATCGTGTCCGGCTCGTCCGGCACCGCCCAGGCCAAGAAGGAGGCTCTGGAGGCCGTCGGCGTCCGCGTCGGCCGCACCCCCTCGGAAACGGCCCGTCTCCTCCGCGCCGGGGTGTCGTCGTGAAGTTCGCCGTCAATCTGTCCATTCTCCTGACCGACCTGCCGTTGCTCGAACGTCCGGCCGCGGCGGCCAAGGCGGGGTTCGACGCCGTGGAGCTGTGGTGGCCGTTCGACGGCCCCGAACCCGGCGATGCCGAGCTCGCGGCGCTGCGCCAGGCCGTAGAGGACGCCGGAGTGCGTCTCACCGGGCTCAACTTCGACGCCGGTGACATGGCGGCCGGCGATCGCGGGCTGCTGGCCAGGCCGGGCGACTCGGCCAGGTTCCAGGCCAACATCGACGTCGCGGTCCGGCTGGCGGGCGAGCTGGGCTGCGGGGTGCTCAACGCGTTGTACGGCAACGGCCCGGGCACCGACAGGGACCTGGCCGTGGCGAACCTGCGCAGGGCGGCGGACGCGGCGGCGGGGATCGGCGCGACCGTGGTCGTCGAAGCGCTCAACTCCCACGAGAACCCGAAATACCCGATCACGTCGTCGCGGGCGGCGTTCGACCTGATCGACGAGGCCGGCAGGGACAACGTGGCCTTCCTGGCCGACCTCTACCACCTGCACCGGATGGGCGAGGACGTGCTCGCGCTCATCGACGGGCACGCGGGACGTTTCGGCCACGTACAGATCGCCGACGACCCCGGAAGGGGGCGGCCGGGCAGCGGGCGCATGCCGTACCAGGAGATCTTCGCGCGGCTGACGGCCGCGGGCTACCGCGGCCACGTCGGCCTGGAGTACCGGCACGAGGGGCCGGGCGCATTCGACTGGAGGCGCACATGAACATCGGCTTCGTCGGCCTGGGGATCATGGGCAGCCCCATGGCCGCCAACCTCGTCAAGGCCGGGCACACCGTGACCGGGTACGACCTCGGCACCGAGCGGGTCGAGCGGCTCGCCGGGCTGGGCGGCAAGGGCGCGGCGAGCGTGGTCGACGCGGTCGCCGGCGCGGACGTCGTGATCACCATGCTGCCCGACTCGCCGCAGGTGGAGGAGGTCGCGCCGCTGGTCGTCGAGTACGGCAGGCCGAACCTGCTCTACGTCGACATGAGCACCATCAGGCCGGAGACCTCCCGCGAGGTGGCCCGCCGGGCGGCGGCCGCCGGGGTGCGGGCGCTGGACGCCCCCGTCAGCGGCGGCGAGCGCGGCGCGATCGACGGCACCCTGTCGATCATGGTGGGCGGCGCCACCGAGGACGTCGAGGCGGCCAGGCCGGTGCTGGGCAGCCTCGGCACGACCGTGGTGCACGTCGGCCCCGCGGGCGCAGGCCAGACCGTCAAGGCGGCCAACCAGCTCGTCGTCGGCGGCGTGTACGGGCTCGTGTCGGAGGCCATCGTGCTGCTGGAGGCCTCGGGCGTGGACCCGGTCGCCGGCCTGGACGTGCTCGCGGCCGGCTTGGCGGGCTCCAGGATCCTCGATCTCAAACGGCACACCATGGTCAGACGCGAGTTCGCCCCGGGGTTCCGCATCGACCTGCACCACAAGGACATGGGCATCGCCGTCGCCGCAGCCCGCGAGGCCGGGGTGAGCCTGCCGCTCACCGGTCAGATCGCCCAGCTCATGGCGGCGGCCAGGGCGCAGGGCCACGGCTCGCTCGACCACTCCGCCCTGCTCAAAGTGATCGAAAGGCTGAATGGATGACTCGCATTCCCTGCATGGAGGCCGTGGTCGCGGTGCTGGAGTCGGAGGGCGTGGACACCGTCTTCGGCATCCCGGGCGCGGCCATCCTGCCGCTCTACGCGGCACTCCAGAACAGCTCGATCCGGCACATCACGGTACGCCACGAAGAGGGCGGCACCCACGCGGCCGACGGCTGGGCCAGGGTGACGGGGAACGTGGGCGTCTGCATCGGCACGTCAGGCCCCGCGGGCACCAACATGATCACGGGTCTCTACACGGCGATGGCCGACTCGATCCCGATGATCTGCGTCACCGGCCAGGCGGCCACCTCGAAACTGCACCAGGAGGCTTTCCAGGCGGTCGACATCGTGGAGATCGCCCGGCCCGTGACCAAGTGGGCGGTGCAGCTCAAGGAGCCCGCCCAGGCGCCGTGGGTGTTCCGCGAGGCGTTCAGGGTCGCGCGGTCGGGCCGGCCGGGGCCGGTGCTCATCGACCTGCCGATCGACGTCCAGCGCGGCACCTGCCTGTACGACCGCGACGTGGACGCGCCGCTGCCCGTCGAGACCCCACGCCCGCTGCCCGGAGCCGTGCGCAAGGCCATGGACCTGCTGACGGCGGCCAAGCGACCCGTCATCCTGGCCGGCGGCGGCGTGATCATCGCCGACGCCTGCGACGAGCTGCGCGCGCTGGCCGAGCACCTCCAGGTGCCGGTGCACGTGACGCTCATGGGCAAGGGCGCCTTCCCCGAGGACCACCCGCTGTTCGCCGGAATGCCCGGCATCCAGACGCAGACTCGATGGGGCAACGCCGCCTTCCTGGAAAGCGACCTGGTGCTCGCCGTCGGCGCCCGCTTCGGCGACCGGCACACCGGCGACCTCGACGTCTACCGCCGCGGGCGCAAATTCGTGCACGTGGACATCGAGCCCATGCAGCTCGGCCGGGTCATCGAGCCCGACCTGGGGATCGTCGGCCACGCCAAACCGGTGCTCGCCGACCTGCTGGCCGAGGCGCGCGGGCGCGGCGGGCCGAAGGAGCCCGGCAAATGGGTGCGCAAGGTCGCCGACCTGCGCCGTACTATGGCCCGCCGCGACGACTTCGACGACGTGCCGATCAAGCCGCCCAGGGTGTTCAAGGAGATCAACGCGTATTTCGGCAGGGACACCACGTTCGTTACCGCCATCGGGCTCTACCAGATCTGGTCGGGGCAGTTCCAGACGACCTACCTGCCGCGCCGCTACCTGGTCTGCGGGCAGGCGGGGCCGCTGGGCTGGGAGGTGCCCGCGGCCATGGGCGTCAAGTGCGCACATCCCGAGCGGCAGGTGGTGGCCGTGGTGGGCGACTACTCCTTCCAGTTCCTGATGGAGGAGGTCGCGGTGGCCGCCCAGTACCGCATCCCGTTCGTCATCGTGATGATCAACAACGAGTATCTGGGCCTCATCCGGCAGGCCGAGATCCCGTACGGCATGAACTTCGCCGTGGACCTGCACTACGGGGAGGGCGGCATCGACCATGTCAAGGCCATGGAGGCGTTCGGCTGCCCGGCGCGTCGCGTGGAGCTGCCGGGTGACCTGCCGGACGCGCTGGCGTGGGCGTCGGCCGCGTCGGCGCGGGAGCGGGTGCCGGTGCTGGTGGAGGTGATGGTCGAACGCGAGGCCAACGCCGCCATGGGGCCCTCGCTCGACGAGATCAAGGAGTTCGAGCCGCTGCCCGAGCTCATCACCGCCGACTGGTCCGACTGAGAGGAGCTCTCATGCAGCTCAAACCGGGTACGGCCTGGCAGGACGCCTATGGCCGATGCCACGCGGCGGCCCCTGAGGCCTTCCACGACGACCGCGTGCTGAACCACTGGGGCGGCATGTGGCGCCGCGACGGTCGTCCCGTGCCGGGGTTCTCGCCGCTCGACGGCACCGCCATCGCCGGCCTGCCGCGGCTCGACCGCGCCGGGGCCGCGCGGGCGGTGGCGGGCGCGGTGGAGGAGCACAACCGGTGGCGCTACCTGCCGATGGCCGAGCGCAAGGCGATGGTCGCGGCGGCCGTCGAGTCCATGGCCGCGCACCGCGACCTGCTCGCCCTGCTGCTGGTCTGGGAGATCGGCAAGCCGTGGAAGACGGCGTGTGCCGACGTGGACCGCTGCCTGGACGGCGTGCGCTGGTACCTCGACGAAATCGACCGCATGGTCGCGGGACGCACGCCGCTGCCCGGCCCGGTCAGCAACATCGCGAGCTGGAACTATCCGATGAGCGTGCTCATGCACGCCATGCTCGTGCAGGCGCTGGCCGGCAACGCGGTGATCGCCAAGACGCCCACGGACGGCGGATTGTGCTGCCTCACGCTGGCCTGCGCGCTGGCCGTGCGGGAAGGGCTGCCGTTCACGCTGGTCAGCGGGGGAGGGGCCGAGCTGTCGCCGGTGCTGGTGGCCGGGCGCGCGCTGGGCTGCGTGTCGTTCGTGGGCGGCAGGGACGCGGGGGCCAAGGTGGCGACCTCGCTGGCCGACCTCGGGCGCCGGCACGTGCTGGAGCAGGAAGGGCTGAACTGCTGGGGGGTGTGGGAGTACGGCGACTGGGACCTGCTCACGACGCAGATCCGGGCGTCGTTCGACTACGCCAAGCAGCGGTGCACCGCCTATCCGCGGTTCGTGGTGCAGCGGTCGGCGTTCCACGAGTTCCTGGGGGCGTACCTGTCGGCCGTGGGGTCGCTGCGCTTCGGCCATCCGCTCGCGGTGGCCGAGCCGGACGACCCGCTGCCGGAGCTCGCCTTCGGCCCTCTGATCAACGCCTCGAAGGCCAAGGAGCTGGCCGACCAGGTGGACGAGGCCGTGGCGCGGGGCGGCGTGCCGGTCCACCGTGCGGCCATCGAGTCCGGACATTTCCTCCCGGGGCAGGATATTTCGGCGTACTTCGCTCCGACCGCGATCCTCAACCCGCCCCCGTCCTCGCCCCTGCACCACGCCGAGCCGTTCGGCCCCGTCGACACGATCGTCCTGGTGGACACGGAGGCCGAACTGCTGGCCGCCATGAACGCCAGCAACGGCGCCCTCGTCGCCACCCTCTCCTGCGACGAGGAGGAGACCTTCCACCGCCTCGCACCCCAGGTGCGCGCGTTCAAGGTGGGCCACAACAAACCCCGCTCGCGCGGCGACCGCGAGGAGCTGTTCGGCGGGCTCGGCGCGTCGTGGCGCGGCGCGTTCGTCGGCGGCGAGCTGCTGGTGCGCGCCGCGACGAGCGGCTCCGACGGCGAACGCCTGCCGGGCAACTTCCCGCACTACACGCTCCTGCCCTGAGGCGCTCTCCCAGAACGGCCCTGAGGCGCTACCCCAGAACGGGTCCCGCCAGGCCACCAGGAACCGGACCAGCCACCCGCAAGGCCACCAGGAACCGGACAAGGTGCCCTGAGGCGAACCCTCTAGAAGGCGCCGAAGCGGGTCGCCGCGAGCAGGACGAGAAAGGTCAGCATGGCGACCCGCAACAGCTTCCCGCCGACGGTCAGCGACGGCCAGGACAGATAGGCCAGCCACCCGATGAACGCGATCACCGGCAGGACGGCCACGCCACCCAGCGGATTGGTCACGGCGAACCCCGCCAGCAGCAGGATCACCATCACGGCCGGCGCCACCCACCGGGGCACCTGCGTGAACAGGAACGTCATCGGCACGGCGCTGCGCTGCTCGACGGCCTTGCGCAGGCCGGTCGCGCCCGGCGTGAAGAACTGCTCACCCTGCGGGACCGCACGCTTGCCGCCCTGCCTGCCTGTGCGCTTGTCGCCGCGCTTACTGTCAGGGGTCACGGGAAGAGCCTACGCGTGTCGCGCGGGCGCGGCGCTTCTGGACGGGCCTCTAGGCTGGTCGCGTGCTCGCCGTGATCCGATACTCCGTTCCAGAGTCCCAGTCGCAGGACTTCGTCAAACAGGGCCACGCCATCCTCGACCTGCTCGCCACCCAGCCGGGCTACCGGCGCGGCCGGTTGGCCCGCTCGGTCGACGAGCCCAACCTGTGGGCGCTGGTCAGCGAGTGGGAGGGCGCCGGCTTCTACCGCAGAGCGCTCTCCGCCGCCCGGATGACGATGTATCCGCTGATGATCCTCATGGTCAACGAACCCAGCGCATATGAGGACGTTCACGTTCGGGACGGCGCGTAACAATACTCGCGCGCGAAGGCGTTCGAGCGTCCCCTAAGCTGGGATCTCACCGATTTCACTCGCCGACCTCCAGCCGGAAAGAGAACCAACCAACATGGCACGACGCACCGACGTCCTGGACACCATCGTCAGCCTCGCCAAGCGCCGCGGGCTCGTCTACCCGTCGAGCGAGATCTACGGCGGACTGCGCGCGTCGTGGGACTACGGTCCACTGGGCGTCGAGCTGAAGAACAACGTCAAGCGGCAGTGGTGGCTGTCGATGGTGCAGTCGCGCGACGACGTGGTGGGCCTCGACTCCTGCGTCATCCTGGCGCCCGAGGTGTGGCGGGCCAGCGGCCACGTCGACACCTTCACCGACCCGCTGACCGAGTGCCTGTCCTGCCACAAGCGTTTCAGGGCCGACCACCTGATCGAGGCCTACGAAGAGAAGAACGGCAAGACACCCGAGGGCGGCCTGGCCGACATCACCTGCCCTAACTGCGGCAACAAGGGCACCTTCACCGAGCCCCGGCAGTTCAGCGGCCTCCTCAAGACCTACCTCGGCCCGGTCGAGGACGAGTCGGGCCTGGCCTGGCTGCGCCCCGAGACCGCGCAGGGCATCTTCATCAACTACCTCAACGTTCAGCAGTCGGCGCGCAAGAAGATCCCGTTCGGCATCGGCCAGGTCGGCAAGTCCTTCCGCAACGAGATCACGCCGGGCAACTTCATCTTCCGCACCCGCGAGTTCGAGCAGATGGAGATGGAGTTCTTCGTCAAGCCCGGCACCGACGAGGAATGGCACCAATACTGGATCGACGAGCGCTTCCGGTGGTATTCCGACCTCGGCATCAATAAGGACAACCTGCGTCTCTACGAGCACCCGCAGGAAAAGTTGTCCCACTACTCCAAGCGCACCGTCGACGTCGAATACCGCTTCAACTTCGTCGGCTCCGAGTGGGGTGAGCTCGAAGGCATCGCCAACCGCACCGACTTCGACCTCACCTCCCACGCCAAGGCGTCCGGCGCCGACCTCAGCTTCTTTGAGCAGGACAGCGGGGAGCGCTACGTCCCCTACGTCATCGAGCCGGCCGCCGGCGTCGACCGGGCCACGCTGACCTTCCTGATCGACGCCTACAGCGAGGACGAGGCGCCCAACGCCAAGGGCGTCATGGAGAAGCGCACGGTCATGCGGCTCGACCACCGGCTGGCTCCGGTCAAGGCCGCGGTGCTGCCGCTCTCGCGCAACGCCGACCTGTCGCCGAAGGCACGCGACCTGGCCGCGCAGCTGCGCCGCCGGTGGAACGTCGAGTTCGACGACGCCGGCGCCATCGGCCGCCGCTACCGCCGCCAGGACGAGATCGGCACGCCGTTCTGCATCACCGTCGACTTCGACACCCTGGAGGACAACGCGGTGACCATCCGCGAGCGTGACTCCATGGCCCAGGAGCGCATCTCCATCGACGGCGTCGACGCCTACCTGCGCCAGCACCTGAACGACTGACCGCCGTACTTCGGTAGGTGCATGTCCGCTGGTCTGCGTTCGGGTGGGGTGGGCGGTGCTGTCTTACGGCATGCCGTCTGGGCCCCACCCGCCGCCGTGTGCTGCGGCCTTCCAGGGAGACGCTCCTCCGCCTCACCGCCTCACCGCCGTGACGCGCGCATTCTTGCCCGGCTCCGTGGCCATTCGTGACGGCCTGGCTGACCGAAAAATCGTGTAAAGGCGGGGGTTACGCGGGTTTTCGCGGTTGCCTGATGACATGCCTCGTAAGCCGACAAACGGCCATACGAGGGACGAGGGTAACCATGCGTACATCACGTTTCGCTCTTGTGCTGCTCGCCGCGGGCGCGGTGCTCATGACGGGGAGCGCCGCATTCGCCCAACCTGAGCCGACCGCGCTGGAACTGCGGCTGGTCGTGGACAACTGCCCCGACAAGATCGTGCAGCCATGATCGACCCCGCGCTGCTCGAACGCGCGCTCTTCGAGGTCAAGCGGGTGATCGTCGGCCAGGACCACATGGTCGAGCGGCTGCTCGTCGCGGTCATCGCCAAGGGGCACTGTCTGCTCGAAGGCGTGCCGGGCATCGCCAAGACACTGGCCGCCGAGACCACGGCGAGCGTGGTCGGAGGGACGTTCGCCCGCATCCAGTTCACGCCCGACCTGGTGCCGTCCGACATCATCGGCACGCGGATCTACCGGCCCTCGACCGAGTCGTTCGACATCGAGCTGGGCCCCGTCATGGTGAACCTGCTGCTCGCCGACGAGATCAACCGGGCGCCCGCCAAGGTGCAGTCCGCCCTGCTGGAAATCATGGCCGAGCGGCAGGTCAGCATCGGCGGCGTCACCCACGATGTGCCGAGGCCGTTCCTGGTGCTGGCCACCCAGAACCCCATCGAGTCGGAGGGCGTCTACCACCTGCCCGAGGCGCAGCGCGACCGCTTCCTCATGAAGATCGACGTGGGCTATCCCAGCGAATCGGAGGAGCTGGCGATCGTCTACCGCATGAGCGTGGACCCGCCCGAGCCGACCGCCGTCCTCGACCCGGCGCAGGTTCTCGCGCTCCAGCGGCGGGCCGATGAGGTCTTCGTGCACCACGCCATCGCCGAGTACGCCGTCCGCCTCGTCTACGCCACCCGCGACCCCGACCGGTACGGGGTGCAGGACGTACGCAGGCTGCTGGCGTTCGGGGCCAGCCCCAGGGCCACGCTCGGCCTGCTGGCGGCCGCCAGGGCGCTGGCGCTTGTGAGGGGGCGCGACTACGTGCTGCCGGAGGACGTACGCGACCTGGCGCACGACGTGATGGCGCACCGGCTGGTGCTCTCCTTCGACGCGCTGGCCGACGGGATCGAGCCCCGGCAGATCGTGGACCGGGTGCTGGCCACCGTACCGCTGCCCCTCATCGCGCCCCAGCAGGAATCAGTGCGGCAGGAATCGGTGCGGCAGGACGCGGTGGCATGAAGCCGTACCTGATCGCGGAGCCCGCGCTGCGCAGGCTCGAACTGACGATCACCAGGAGGCTGGACGGACTGCTCCAGGGCGAACACCTCGGCCTGGTGCCAGGTCCCGGGAGCGAGCCGGCGGAGTCGCGGCCGTACCAGCCGGGGGACGACGTGCGGCGGATGGACTGGAACGTCACCGCCCGCACCAACGAGCCCCACGTGCGGGATCTGGTCGCCGACCGGGAGTTGGAGATGTGGGCCCTGCTCGACGTCACCGCGAGCATGGACTTCGGGACCGCCGTGCTGGAGAAGAGGGAACTCGCCCTGTCCGCGCTGGCGGCGGTCGGCTTCCTCACCCAGCGGACCGGCAACCGCATCGGCACCCACCTGCTGCACGGCGGCGGCGTCAGGACGCTGCCCGCCAGGACGGGCCGGCCGCACCTGATGGCGCTGCTGCAGGCGGCGTTCGCGCTGCCGCGCACCCCGCCGGGGGTGGCCGAGCCGTTGCTCGGCGTCGCGGCGGAACAACTCGCCCGGGTCGTACGGCGGCGCGGCCTGGTCGTGGTCGTGTCCGACTACCTGGACGCGCCCGAGACGTGGGAGCCGCCGCTGCGCAGGCTCGCCGCCAGACACCAGGTCCTGGCCGTGGAGGTGGTCGACCCGCGCGAGCTGACCCTGCCGGACGTGGGGATCCTCACGCTGATCGACCCGGAGACGGGACGGCGGCGCGAGGTCGCCACCGGCAACGCCCGGCTGCGCCGCCGGTACGCGGAGGCGGCGGCCGGGCAGCGCGACGCCATCGCGCAGGCGCTGCGCCGGGCCGGAGCCACGCACCTGCGGCTGCGTACGGACCGGGACTGGGTGCGTGACCTGGTTCAGCACGTCATGCGCCAGCGCCGCCTGGCCGCGCTGGCCCCGAGCCCGATGTTGCCCGCCCGTGGTGGCGGCACGCCCGGCACAGGAGGTGATGTGGCGTGAGGCTGATCTCGCCCGTCTGGTTGCTGCTGCTCATCCCCGTGGCGCTGCTCGCCGTCGCCTACGTGCTCATGTCGCTGCGGCGCAGCGCGTACGCCGTCCGTTTCACCAACCTCGACCTGCTCGACCGGGTGGCTCCGAGAAGCCCGGGGTGGCGCAGGCATGTTCCGGCGTCGGCGCTGCTGCTCATGTTCGCGCTGGCGGTTGTGGGCTTCGCCAGGCCGACGGCCGAGGTGCAGGTGCCGAGGGAACGAGCCACGATCATGGTGGCGTTCGACGTGTCGGCGTCGATGAGCGCCACCGACGTCAACCCCGACCGGTTCTCGGTGGCCCGGCAGGCGGCCAGGCAGTTCGTGGAGGGCCTGCCTGACAGGTTCAACCTGGGACTGGTGTCGTTCTCGTCGTCGGCCTCCGTGGCGGTGCCGCCGACCACGGACCGGCAGGCGGTGCTGAGCGCGCTCGACCGGCTCAGCACGGCCTCGGGCACCGCCATCGGCGAGGCCGTCTACTCCTCGCTGGAGGCCATCGCCGCGCTCGACTCGGATGAGGAGGCGCCGCCCGCGCACATCGTGCTGCTGTCGGACGGCTCCAACACGACCGGCCGCACGCTGAACGACGCGGCGGCCGAGGCGCAGTCGAGACGCGTCCCGGTCACCACCATCGCCTACGGCACCGCGGACGGCACCATCAGCCTCTCCGGCCAGGAGGTCCCTGTGCCGGTGGACGGCCCTGCCCTGCGCGGGCTGGCCGAGTCGGCGGGCGGCGGGTTCTACGAGGCGGCCAGCGGCAGCGAGCTGCAGGCGGTGTACGAGGACATCGGCACGTCGGTCGGCTACCGCACCGAGCAGCAGGAGGTATGGCAGTGGTTCGTGGCGGCGGGGCTGATGTCCGGACTGATCGCGGCGGTGACGTCGATGGTGTGGTTCTCGAGGTTGCCGTGAAGGGCCTCGGCCGGCCGAGCGGGCCGGGGTTCCGTACGGTGCCGCTCGGAGGCCCCCAGGAGCCCGTCCAGGGCCCGCCACCCGTGCCGGGGCCACCGCCTCCGCGGCAGCCTCCCGCGCAGCCGCCGCCCATCCTGGAGCCACGGCCCGCGCAGGGTCCGCCCGCGCAGGGCCCCCTTGCGCAGGGGCTTGCCACGCAGGGGCGGTTGCCCGCACAGGGACAGCCGCTCATACGGGGACAGCTCGGCACGCAGGGGCTCCCCGTGCAGGGACAGCCGCCGGTGCCGGGGACGCGGCACGGGCAGGGCGCGGTGGCGCCCAGAGGACGCCTGCTGGTGGTCGCCGCGCTCGTCGCGGCGCTCGCCGGCGCGGCGGCGGGAGTGGCGGGAGCCCGGCTCTCCGGGGTGTCCGAGCCGGCCCCCGTCGCGGCCCTGCCCCGGGTCGCGCCCGCGCCGTCGTCCGGTCTGACCGGGTTGAGCGCGACGGCGGCGCGGGTGCTTCCCAGCGTGGTCTCCGTGGAGGCCGGCAGCCGGGGCGGGTCCGGCTTCGTGGTGGACGGGAGCGGCCACATCCTCACCAACGCGCACGTGGTGGGCGCGAGCGGCATGGCGACCGTGGTGCTGAACGACGGCCGCAGGCTGAGCGCCCGCGTGGTCGGCGCGGACGACGACGAGGACCTGGCCGTGCTGGTGGTCGACCGCCCGGGTGAGCTGACGCCCGCCACCCTCGGCCGCTCGTCCGATCTGTCCGTCGGTGACCGGGTGCTGGCCATCGGCTCGCCGCTGGGGTTGTCCGGCACGGTCACCGCGGGCATCGTCAGCGCCCTGGACAGGGGGGTATGGCTGGGCGGTGCCCAGCGTACGGCCGTGCAGACGGACGCGTCCATCAACCCGGGCAACTCGGGTGGGCCGCTGGTGAACGACCGGGGCGAGGTCGTGGGGGTGAACACCGCCATCGCGGCCGGGCGAGGGGGCGGGAACATCGGCATCGGTTTCGCCATCCCCATCGACCGGGCCGCGCCCATCGCGGAACGCATCATGCGAAATTAGGGTCGAAAGCATGCGACTGCTTGTGGTGGAGGACGAGGAGGACCTGGTCGACGCGTTGCGGGTCGGCCTCGTCCGCGCCGGTTACGCGGTGGACGTGGCCTACGACGCGCCGTCCGCCAACGAGAAGTTGCAGGTCAACACGTACGACCTGGTCCTGCTCGACCTGAACCTGCCTGGCGGCGACGGCTTCCAGCTCTGCCGCACCGTCCGCGCGGCGGGGCAGGGGGTGCGGATCATCATGGTGACCGCCCGCGACCGGCTCGACGACCGCGTGCGCGGGCTCGACGAGGGGGCGGACGACTACCTGGTCAAGCCGTTCGCCTTCCCCGAGCTGCTGGCCCGGGTGCGGGCGCTGCTGCGCAGGGAAAGCGTCGGCGGCACCTCCGTGCTGGAGGTGGGCGGGCTGCGCATCGACACGGCCAGGCTGGAGGTGTCGCTGGACGGCAGGTCGCTGGCGCTCACCCCCAAGGAGTACGGAGTGCTGCACTACCTGATGACCAGGCCGGGCCACGTGGTGTCCAGCGAGGAACTGCTGGAGCACGTCTGGGACGAGCACGCCGACCCGTTCACCAACACCGTGCGCGTCACGGTCGGCAACCTGCGGCGCAAGCTCCAGGAGGACGGCCTCATCGAGACGGTGATCAGCCGGGGTTACCGGCTCAAGGAGCCGACATGATCCACACCATCCGCTTCCGGCTCACGGTGCTCTACTCCGGGCTGCTGTTCGTGCTGGCCGCGCTCGTGCTCGGCGGCATCTACGTCGCCGTCTCGAAATCCACCGAACAACGCCCCTACACCACCGAGTACGCCAAGGCCTACTCGGGCGACCAGTACCTGGGCAGGCGCGAGGTCGTCTTCGTCCAGGAGGTGGAGAACGCGGTCAACGTCAAGACGCTGGCCACGCTGCGCGACTATTCGCTGGTCACGCTCGTCGGCCTCTATCTCGCCAGCCTGGGCATCGGCTGGGTGCTGGCCGGCCGCGTGCTGCGTCCGGTCAGGTCGATCACCCGCACCACGGAGGAGATCCAGGCGACCGACCTGACCCGGCGCATCAAGCTGGACGGGCCGCGCGACGAGCTCAAGGACCTGGCCGACACCATCGACACCATGCTCGACCGGCTGGAGGAGGCGTTCAGCGCGCAGCGCCAGCTCATCGACGACGCCTCGCACGAGCTGCGCAGCCCGCTGACGATCATCCGGGCGAACGTGGACGCCGTACTGTCCGCGCCCGACGCCAGCGACGAGGAGCGCACCAGGGCCGTGGCCATCGTGGACCGCGCGACCACCCGCATGACCAGGCTCGTCGAGGACCTGCTGGCCAGCGCGAGGCGTCAGGGCACGGCGTTCGCCGACGCCGATCTCGACCTGGCCAGGGTGGCGGCGGAGGCGTGCGAGGAGCACGCCACCCCGGCCGCGGCCCGCCACGTGCGGATCATCCGCGACCTGGGCGCCGGCCTGGAGATGACCGGCGACTCCGACGCGCTGCGCCGCGCCGTGGCCAACCTGCTCTCCAACGCCGTGCGCTTCTCGCCGCCGGGCGGCACGATCCGCGTGGCGGCGGGGCGGGCGGACGGCTGGTTGTGGGTGGCGGTCCGCGACGACGGGCCCGGGCTGGGAGAGGCGGACCAGCAGCGCGTGTTCGACCGTTTCTGGCGAGGCGAGGCCAGCCGCCGCGACCGCCACACGGGACTGGGCCTGGCCATCGTCCGCCAGATCGTGGAGTCGCACGGGGGGCGGGTGGCGGTGTACTCGCAACTGGGGGCGGGCGCGACGTTCGTGCTCTGGCTGCCGCCGCGCGGCGGGATGCCGGGCTCGCCGCCCGAGGACAACCCGCTCGTCTGAAGCGTCGTAGGGCGCCCCGTCATCGGGCAGGCAGGGGCGCCCGTCCGCGCGCCCGGGACAACGCCCCGCCTTTCCGCGCCTTTCCCAAGAATTGGTTTAAACCAATTGGTCTAATCCAATTTCTCGACTTCTGGCCGTACAATTGGATTAGACCTGTTCAAGGCCGTTCACCTGCGTAAATGCCAACTAGTGAGGGGGGTGCAGTTTCGTCATCAATTTCGTCGGTAGAGTCCGGTGCAGAGGCGTCGGATTGGAGCTGTGGTGGCCAAGTACGTTTACGATTTCACCGAGGGCAACAGGAATCTCAAGGATCTTCTCGGCGGTAAGGGAGCCAACCTCGCCGAAATGACCAACCTCGGGCTCCCCGTTCCTCCCGGATTCACGATCACCACCGAGGCCTGCCGCCACTACCTGGCGGAAGGCTCGACACCGGGAGGTCTGGAGCAGGAAGTCGCGGAGCATCTGGACGCGCTCGAGAGCCGAATGGGCAGGAAACTCGGGCAGGCCGACGACCCGCTGCTCGTCAGCGTGCGCTCCGGGGCGAAATTCTCCATGCCGGGCATGATGGAGACGGTGCTCAACATCGGGCTCAACGACGAGTCGGTGCACGGCCTGGCCAAGCAGGCGGTCGGCAACGAACGTTTCGCGTGGGACTCCTACCGCCGGCTCATCCAGATGTTCGGCAAGACCGTGCTCGGGATCGACGGCGAGCTGTTCGAGCGGGCGCTCGACGCCGTCAAGGGCAAGCGCCAGGACACCGACCTCGACGCGGGCGAGCTGCAGCGGCTCGTGGAGACGTACAAGGGCATCGTGCGCGAGCAGACGGGCGGCGACTTCCCCGCCGACCCGCGCGAGCAGATGCGCCTGGCCGTCGCCGCCGTCTTCGACTCGTGGAACGCGCCACGCGCCATTCTCTACCGCCGCCAGGAACGTATCCCCGCCGACCTCGGCACCGCCGTGAACATCATGGCCATGGTCTTCGGCAACTACGGTGACGACTCCGGCACCGGCGTCGCCTTCACCCGCGACCCCGGCTCGGGCCTGCAGGGCATCTACGGCGACTACCTGCAGAACGCCCAGGGCGAGGACGTGGTGGCCGGCATCCGCAACACGATCCCGCTCCAGGAGCTCGAACGCCTCGACAAGCACGCGTACGACGAGCTGCTCGCCATCATGGAGACCCTGGAGAACCACTACAAGGACCTGTGCGACATCGAGTTCACGATCGAGCGCGGCAAGCTCTGGATGTTGCAGACGCGCGTCGGCAAGCGCACGGCGGCGGCCGCCTTCTGTATCGCCACCCAGCTCGTCGACCAGGGCCTGATCACGCTTGACGAAGCCGTCACCCGTGTTACCGGCGACCAGCTGGCCCAGCTCATGTTCCCGCGCTTCGACGCCGGCGCCGGCAGGAAGACGATCGCCAAAGGCATGAACGCCTCCCCCGGCGCCGCCGTCGGCAGGGCCGTCTTCTGCTCCGAGCGGGCCATCGAGCTGTCGGAGCAGGGCGAGGACGTCATCCTGGTCCGGCGCGAGACCAATCCCGACGACCTGGCCGGCATGATCGCCGCCAGGGGCATCCTGACGAGCCGCGGCGGCAAGACCTCCCACGCGGCCGTGGTCGCCCGCGGCATGGGCAAGACGTGCGTGTGCGGGGCCGAGGACCTGGAGGTGTCCACGGACGAGCGCAGGTTCACCGCGCCGGGCGGCGTGGTCGTCTCCGAGGGCGACCTCATCTCCATCGACGGGACCACGGGGGAGGTGTTCCTCGGTGAGGTGCCCGTGGTCGACTCGGAGGTCGTCGAATACTTCGAGGGCGCCGAGCCGGACGGCGAGCTGGTCAGGGCCGTCGACCGGATCATGCGCCACGCGGACGCCAACCGCCGGCTGGGCGTACGCGCCAACGCGGACACCCCGCGGGACGCGGCGCGGGCCCGCCGGTTCGGCGCGCAGGGGATCGGGTTGTGCCGTACCGAGCACATGTTCCTGGGGGAGCGCAGGCGGCTGGTGGAGGACCTGGTGCTGGCGTCGGACGACGACGAACGCCAGGCGGCGCTGGACGCCCTGGAGCCCCTCCAGAAAGCCGACTTCGTAGCCATATTTCAGGCGATGGACGGCGATCCCGTCACCATCCGCCTCATCGACCCTCCCCTGCACGAGTTCCTCCCCGACATCGTGGACCTGTCCGTCAGGGTCGCCACGTCACCGGACGCCACCGACAAGGACCGCAGGCTGCTCGCCGCCGTCAAGCGCCTGCACGAGCAGAACCCGATGCTCGGCCTGCGCGGCGTACGCCTCGGCCTCGTGATCCCCGGCCTGTTCGCCATGCAGGTCCGCGCCATCGCCCAGGCCTCCAAGAAGGTGCCGGGCTCCCGGCCGGAGATCATGATCCCGCTGGTGGCCGCCGTACAGGAGCTGGAGTCCGTACGCGAGGAGGCCGTCAAGATTCTCGCGGAGGCCGGCGTCGACGCCCTGATCGGCACCATGATCGAAGTCCCGAGGGCGGCGCTGACCGCGGGCAGGATCGCCGAGGCGGCGGAGTTCTTCTCCTTCGGCACGAACGACCTCACCCAGATGTCCTGGGGCTTCTCCAGGGACGACGTGGAGGCGTCGTTCTTCTCGCGCTACCTCGACCTCGGCATCTTCGGCACCTCTCCCTTCGAGACCATCGACCGGGAGGGCGTCGGCCGCCTGATCGAGATCGCGGCCGAGGAGGGCAGGGCCGCCCGGCCCGGCCTGCACCTGGGCATCTGCGGCGAACACGGCGGCGACCCCGGCTCCGTGCACTTCTGCCACGAGGTGGGGCTGGACTACGTCTCCTGCAGCCCGTTCCGCATCCCGGTGGCCCGCCTGGAAGCCGGCCGCGCCGCGCTGAAGGACACCGGCACCCGCCGGAGCGACTGACCGCCCTTGCCCGACCCTCGACGTAATCCTACTCTTACTTTAAGTGACTGCGGGTGGGAGGGAACTACATGGGTGGTAAGCCGCGGAAGCCGCATCCAGACGGCCAAGCGGGTGGCGGCAAACACGGTGGTGGCGAGGGCAACGCCGGTGAGGGCGGAAACGCCGGCGGCAAGGGTTGACGGCCGACGTCGCCGGCAAGATCGAGGCGCTGGCCGACGCGGTCAGCGCCGCTCCGTGCGCACCGTCGGCGCCCGCCCGCTGTTGCTCGCCGGTGACGGCGCGGCCGGGCACCGGCAAGGAGCCCCGTACGACCGGGTGCATGTCACCTGCGGCGTCCGTGACGTTCCCTATGCCTGGATCGAGCAGTGCCGGCCCGGCGCTGTGAACGTGGTGCCGTACTGTCCCGGTTTCGGCGAGGGCCACGAGCTGCGCCTGACCGTCACGCCGGACGGCGCGGCGCACGGGCGCTTCGCCGGCTATGCCGACTACATGATGATGCGTTCCCAGCGGGACCCCGCCGACCGGCTGCCGCGCGGGTCCGAGGACAGGCGTCGTTCGACGACCGGCATCGATCCGCGCACGATCGCCTTCGCCCCCGCCGGCGCCGACCTGGCCATCGCGGCCCTGACCGGGCTGACCTCCGAAGGCGGCGCCGACCGGGACGAGGACGGCGAGCTGTACCGGTTGTGGTTGTCGGACCCCGCCGATCCCTACGCCTGGGGAACGGTGAAGTGGCGCCCGGGCAGCACCGAGTACGAGGTCTACCAGGTAGGCGAGCGCCCTCTGTGGGACGAGGTGACCGCCGCCTACTTCCGGTGGGTGGGCTGGGGTGGGCCCGGACGGGACCGGTTCGGGATGACGGTCACCCAGGGCGGCCAGTACGTCTGGCTGGACCGCCCGGAGCGCGGCCTGCCGTAGCCGTCAGGACGGGACGGCGCCGAGCTGGCGCAGTTGCGTCAGGATGTCCACGACCCCCCACAGTTCGACGATCCGGCCGTTCGCGAAGCGGTAGACGAAGATCTCGTTGTACGCGACAGAGCGGCCGGTCGGCGGCAGCCCCCTGAACTCGCCCTGGTGGGTGCCGGTGACCGTGTGCCTGGAGACGAGCCGGTCACCTTCGGCGATCACGTCCTCGACCTCCACGTGGATGTCGGGGAAAGCGCTGAGAAGCACCGTCCACACCTCTTTGAGCGCCTGCGTCCCCGTCACGTCCGTCGGCACGGGGGCGTGGAAGATCACGTCAGGATGGAAGACCTCGTCGATCGTCGCCGCGATGAGCCGGGCATCGCCGCTGTTGAAGGCCTTGTGGAAACGCTGGAACGTCGCCTTGTAGCTGGACATGGGGGATTCCTCCGGGCGTGGACGGTGTCTCACCGGATCGACGACGCAGCGGTCCGGAATGTGAGGCGGCGCCCCCGTCACGCCCCGGAAGTACGGCGGATCGCGCGGATCACACCCCAGAGCCAGACGCCGAGCGTGACGATGCTCGCGGCGCCGAGGATGGTGATCAGCAGCCAGTCGGCGGAACCCGTCGCCGGGTAGACGGTGTACGGGTTGCCGGTGTCCACGGCGGGGATGGCGTCGCCCACCCGCTCCAGGTCGCCGCCCGTCGACAGAGTGACGCGCCGCGGGGGCGCCGAGCCGTCCCCGGCGGTGAAGTAGCCCACCCACGAACAGGAGCGGCCGCCGCAGTCGTGCTCGGTGGCGGTGAAGACGCCGGTGACGCCGGAACCGAACTGGGCGGTGTAGGCGGGCACCACGTCGCGTACGGCCAGGAACAGCAGCATGCCCGCGAGCACCGGCGCCCCCACCCACCAGAGCCAGCGCACCTGATCACCTTCCTTGCGGGACCGCCGGGCGGACGTTCATCAGCTCGACCGGGTCGCGGGCTCGTCGTGCCAGTCGGGGAGCGTCACGGTGCCGGAGATCCAGTCGTGCCGCAGGACGGCGTAGCCGACCGAGTCGTGCGGGGTGCCGCCGTCCGGGGCCGGCCAGGCCTCGCGGTAGTGGGCCTCCTTGGCGTACCCGCTCCTGCGCAGGGCCGCGCGCATGGCGTGGTTGTCCTGGCGGGTCGTGGCCTCGATCCGCGTGACGTGCGGAAATTCGGTGAACAGGTAGGAGGTCAGCCACGCGACCGCGGCCGTGCCGAGGCCCTTGCCGCGCCGGTCGGCGCGGATCCGCAGGTCGAACATGGGCGTGTCGTCGGCGAGGTCCTGCAGCCGCACCAGGCCGGCGCGCTCCCCGTCGGCCAGCACCCAGAACGTCCTGCTCTCGTCGTTCCAGTAGAGCCCGCTCCCCGCCCGCTGCCTGACCGTCTCCGCGTCCTGGGTGCCCGCGTGGAAGGGCCAGTGGCTGCCTGTCAGGAAGTCCGCCAGCGCGTCGACGTCACCGGAGGAGTAGGGGGTGAACTCGATGCTCATCGTCGGATGGTGTCACACGGCCGCCCGGCCGGTCACGCGGGTTTCCGCGAGGTCAGGAATACCCCCAGGCCTTGGCGTACTCGGCGAGTTCGGGCGAGAGCGCGTCGGTGTTGTCGAAGGTGCGGGCGGGCTGGATCCGCCCGGACTTGATGGTGTCGCTGCGGTCTCCCAGGTTCGGTACGAACCGGCCCTGATCGTGCTTGCTGTAGTCGAGCATCTCCGGCTCCCATGCCACACCCAGGTACGCGCAGACGTCGCGGGTGATCCGCTCCGGTTCGGCGGTGAGCTCCTCGTAGCGCAGGGTCAGCCCGTCGAGCGTGCGGCGGGCCTCCTCCATGGGCTTGAAGTACTTCAGCGCGTTCGTCTCCAGCGCTTCGCGGGTCGAGGTGTTGCCCTTGCGGTTCTGCAGCGAGGACACCACGCCCTCCGGGTGGCGTAGCAGGAAGAGGAACTTGGCCTTCGGCCAGGCGTAGTGCAGCCGTTCCCAGACGAAGACGTTGCCCGGCGTCTTGTCGACGATGATCTCCTTGCCACTGCGCTCCAGCTCCAGCTCCAGGATGCGGTCCCACAACACGTGCTCCAGCTCCACCTTGTCCATCCCGAGCTCCTGCATGGACTGCTCCGAGAAGTCGGGCGTCAGCTGCACGCCGATGGTGCGCAGGTGCAGCTCGTGCGGGGCCCGGATACGGGAGTGGCTGTTCAGCAGCATGCGCAGCAGCGTGGAGCCGGAGCGCACCGAGGCGATCACGAAGACCGGGGAGTCCACCTGCCGCGGCAGGATCGGGATGGAGTAGTCGACCACGTGCGTGCGCTTCGGGGGACGCGGGCGGGAGACCTTCATCGGACTCGTCTCCGGCGGCGTCAGCTGGCGTGGAGGGCGCAGCGCCTCGTTCAGGAGCCGAAACCTTCTCTTGATGCCGGTTCTCACAACGCCCATGCGCGCCTGCGACCCTCTCTCTCCCCGCGCGTTCCCCATTCCCCCTGGGAATGGGCAGCCGAAACCAGAGGTAACGGCCGCCGTAGTCGGACAAAAGTAACGTATGGGGTCAGCGTCAGAAAGACGTTGGCGGAGGTTCACAGCGCACTCTCAGGTACGGGCGGCCAGGCCCGTTTGCGCAGTCACGCTTACCCGGCAGGTAATCGACGGGCGTGCCCGGGGCCGGGCAGGCTGTGCGGCATGACGCACGAGACGAAGGACACCCGCGGCACCGTGCGGGAACTGCTGCGGCGCATCGCGGAGGGCGACCACGACGGCGCGGCGGACCTGTTCGCCGAGCCCATCGACTGGCGGCTCAGCTGGCCCGAGGAAGGGTGCCCGCAGGCGCCCTGGATCCGGCCCCGATCGAGCAGGGCCGAGGTGGCCGACCACTTCCGCGTGCTGGAGGCTCACCACGTGCCCGAGCTGAACGGCACGTCCGTCGACCGGGTCCTGGTCGACGGGGCCGACGCCGTGGTGCTCGGGGAGATCGCGCAGACCGCGAGAGGAAGCGGCACCGCCTACAGGTCGCCGTTCGCGCTGCACCTCACCGTCGAGGACGGTCTGATCACCCGTTACCACATCTATGAGGACAGCCTCACGGTCGCGGGCGCCCTGGCCACCGCGAGCCCCTGAGCAGGAGCCCGCGCGGGCCGGTCGCTTGTGGAGTCCATGAAAAGAAGCCGCGGTCCGGCCGATGGAGCGGCGTCCCCCGGCCTGATCGGGCAGGCTGGGACGCATGTCCGAAACACACCTGCCCGGCGGGTACGTGAACACCGTCGTCCGGGTCGGCGACACCGTCCGCCGCCCGCCCGCGCACCGGGCCGCGTACGTGCACGAGCTGCTGCTCCTGCTGGAACGCGGCGGATGGCCGGGCGCGCCGAGATTCCTGGGGACGGACGAGCGCGGGCGCGAGATTCTCAGCTTCGTGGACGGCCACGTGGCCTGGGAGGACGTCCAGCCCGACGGCGTCACCTCCGACGAGAGCCTGGCGCGGGTGGCGGAGCTCGTACGCGCGTTCCACGACCTGACCGCGGGCACACCCCTGGCCGGCGACGACGAGGTCGTCTGCCACAACGACCTGTCCCCGAAGAACACCGTCTACCGCGACGAGGGCGCGGGCCTGCGGCCGGTGGCGTTCATCGACTGGGACATCGCGGCGCCGGGACGGCGGATCCACGACGTGGCGCACGTCTGCTGGCAGTACCTCGGCCTCGGTCCAGGAGCCGTCGACGCCGGGAGGCGGATCCGGCTCATCTGCGACGCGTACGGGCTGCTTGGGCGGGGTGGCCTGGTGGAGGCGATCCTGTGGTGGCAGGACCGCTGCGCGCGTGGCATCGAGACGGACGCGGCCGCCGGGATGCCGCACGCGATCAGACTGCGTGACGACGGGGTGGTGGCCCGGATCCGCGCCTGCCACGACTGGGTCGCCGAGCATCGGGCCGAGCTGGAACGCCCGCTGCGCTGACGGCGGCGCCCGGCCGCTCCTGGGCTGTCGCAACCGGGGCTCGGTGATGACGTCGATCGCCCGCTACCTCTGACGTGGCCAAGGCCGATCGCCCGTACGGGAAACGGCCAAGACCTCAACGGGGGGCGTCCGGGTTCGGGTCGCCCAACGTGTGCGGCACCGGCTCGCCCTCCGAGAACAACCAGGAGTCTCCGGAGGTGTCCGGGGCTGCGGGGCCGGGCTCGTCAGCCGCGGGTTCTGGGGCGGCAGGTCGCCAGGTGTCCGGG
>NZ_JAAAHR010000130.1:0-28237 GCF_009908215.1 Nonomuraea sp. K271
GGGTGGGCGGTGGTCGATGGGGGCAGGTCAGGCATCGATCTTTCCTGAGAGGAGGTCGTGTGCGACGGCGCCGGCCCCGACCACGCACACCCCCGCGCCGAGCTGCGCGAGCTCGATGCGGGCGGCGCGGGCGGCGGGAGGCATGGCGTCCCTGGCGACGGCGGCGGCGACGGGGGCGAGGAGCCGGGCGCCGGAACGGGTGACGCCGCCGCCGAGGACGACGAGTTCCGGTTCGAACGCGTTCACCAGGTCGGTGATCGCGGTGCCGAGCGCCCCTGTGGTCTCGTCCCAGATCTCGGTGGCGAGCACGTCACCGGCGGCCGCCGCGAGGGAGACGTCCTCGGCCGTCGGGAGCTCGATGGCGGACAGGGACGAGGTGCTCCCCGCGGCGATGGCCTCGCGGGCGCGTTCGGCGATGGAGGTGCCGGACGCGTACGCCTCGAGGCAGCCCCGGCGGCCGCAGGAGCAGGCGCGCCCGCCGGGCCGGACCATGACGTGGCCGAGTTCGCCGCCGTTGCCGGCCGCGCCCCGGTGCAGGCGGCCGCCGATGACGGCGCCGCCTCCGACGCCGGTGGACACGGTGAGGTAGAGCATCGTGGACGTGCCGCGGCCCGCGCCGTGGCGGTGTTCGCCCAGGGCGGCGGCCGTGGCATCGTTCTCAAGCGCCGACGGTACGCCGTACGCCTCCGTCGCCATCGCGCCGATGGGGATGTCGATCCACCCGGGCAGGTGCGGCGGGCATTCCAGCACGCCGGCGGCCGCGTCGAGCGGCCCGCCGCAGGAGATGCCGACGGCCGCCACATGGGGCACGCCCGCCTCCGCGATGGCCTTCCTGCCCAGGTCGAAGAGCCTGGACAGCACCCGCCGCGGCCCCTCGTCCCTGAGGGTGGGCGCGAGTTGCCAGCCGTGGATCCGGCCGTCGCCCGTGACGACGCCGGCGGCGAGTTTGGTGCCGCCGATGTCCAGCGACAGAACGGGGGGAAGAGCGTGCTCCATTGGGCCTCCGACGGGAACGCGCGCCGCACGGAGGGCGTGTGACATCGTTCCCACACGGGATCCTAGGACGACCTTTCCCCACGGGTCAACGCGACTTATGCCGAAATGTCAGATCGCGGGGGGTGGCGCGGTGGACTCGCGGCTGATCAGCCTCACGTTGAGGACCGTGGTGACGGAGTCGGCGTCGGGCATCTCGATCCGCTCCGACAACCGGCGTACGGCGGTCGCACCGAGCCCGTAGGTGTTCTGCGAGACGGCGCTGACCGTGGGCGAGACCATGCTCATCCAGGGCGCGTCGTCGAAGGCCACAAGGCTGATGTCGGCGGGCACCCGCAACCCCAGCTCGCCGATCGCCCGCCAGACGCCCTCGGCGAGCACGTTGTTGGCCGCGAAGACGGCCGTGGGCCGGCCGGGCCCGCGCAGCATGTCGAGGGCCCTGCGGCGGGAGTCGGCGACGTCCCAGCCCGACGAGACGACCAGCTCGGGCTCGACCCTGATGTCGCCGGCCGCGAGCGCCTCCAGATAGCCCTGGTAACGCTCGTAGCCGGTGGTCCAGTCGGTCTCGTCGATGAACAGCGCGATCCTGCGGTGGCCCAGCTCGACCAGGTGGGAGGTGGCCGTGCGGGCCCCGACGCGGTTGCCCACCACCACGCCGTCGGTCGAGCCGGCCGCGAACTGCCGGTCGACCTCCACGACCGGGATGCCGTGGGCGCTCAGATAGGTGGAGACGGCCGAGGAGTTGGGCGTCACGACCACGCCGGCCACTCTGAGCGCGACGAGCGCCTCCGCGGCCTCGCTCTCCGCCTCGGCCGACAGGCTCGTGTCGGCCAGGACCATCGTGTAGCCACGCTCGCGGGCCTCCCTGCTCGCCCCCGCGGCCAGCTCCGCGTAGAACGGGTTGCGCAGGTCGCTCACGAGGACGCCGACGGACCTGCTCACCTGCTGTTTGAGGGTGCGGGCCATCACGTCGGGCACGTAGCCGAGCTCGGCCGCCGCCCGCAGCACCCGCTCGCGTACGTCACTGGCCGCGTAGCCGCGGCCGGTCAGCGCCCGGGAGACGGTGGAGCGCGAGACTCCGGCGGCCTCCGCGACGTCCTTGATCGTGGGACGCCGCGAACGACCAGGGGACGGGTGCCGCTCCATGGTCATCGAGTGCCTTCCCCGACCACGTCGACCAGCGCCTCGGCGTGCTGCCCGAGGCGCAGATCGCCGATGGTCACATCGACGGCGAGGCGTACACGGCGCCGCGGCACGGTGTCGGCGCCGAGACGGAGACGCACCTGATCCATACCCCCTCCGTCCAGCCTCAGCGTCGAAGAACCGCTTTCGCGGCGCCAGCCCGGGGGAACGACCGGCTCCACCGTGACCGTCGCCTTGCCCGGCCACGGGTTGCGCACCGTGGCCGTCAGCGTGATCTCGCCCCCGGCGGGGACGCTCGAATAGTAAGGGGTCAGGCGGCACAACACCGTGTCCGCCCCCACGTCGAGCCGGTCGAGCGGGAGCAGGTCGTGGTGGAGGGCGACGAGCTCCTCGCCGCGCTCGGTGAGCATGCGCAGGTAGTCGTCGTCCACCCAGCGGGGCCGCCAGTGGCCGCTGACCATGAGGTCGGGGCGGAGCCGCCGGTAGAGTGCGGCGCTCTTGCGGTAGTCCTCGATCCTGAACCTGTTCTTGTACTGGAAGTTCAGGATCTCCTGGCGTTCGCCCGGGACGCCGTTGCCGTCCTGCTGGTCGCCGGTGACCAGCAGGCGGTGCCCGTCCACCTCGAACTCGTACGCCGCCGCGAACAGCGTGTGCCCCGGCAGGTCGTGCACCGTGATCTCGTACTCGTGCCAGCGCACCGTCTCCCCCAGCCCCAGAACCCGGTCGGCGGGGATGGGGTCGAACCACTGGCAGGGCAGGTCGTGGTGGAGGGGCGTGGCCAGGATCGGGGCGATGTGGGACGGCGCCCAGATCTCGGTGCCCTCGACGTCGCGCAGCAGGGGCATGCCGGCCACGTGGTCGTCGTGGTAGTGGGTGGGCAGCGCCACCTCGACCTCGGTGACGCCGTGCCGCTCGCGCAGCGCGGGCAGCGACGCCAGCCACGGCCGGCGGGCCTCACGCGCGGTGCTGTTCACCAGGCCGGTGCACATGTCGTAGCCGAAGTCGAACACCATGGCCGCGCCCGACTCCGACAGCAGGACATAGCTGTAGGACTGGCTGCTCCTGTTCATCAGCAGGTGCGGGGTGACCTCGATGAACGGCTCTGCCAGCAGCCCGCGCACGTTCCAGGGGTGCGGGCGGCGGAAGTCGACGTAGCGCTGCATCGCCGCGGACAGCCGGCGGAGGGCGTCCGCGGGGTCGGCCATCGGCTCGCCGTGCGAGGGCAGCAGCACGTCGAGCTCCTCCCGCTGGAGCAGCTCGGAGCTGACGACCACCATCGCGGGGCCTTCGTTCTCGGTGTAGGACCACTGGGTGGCGGCCAGCGACCACACCTTCCCCGGGGCGTAGATCAGGTCGCCGGTGAAGGCGGCCCTGGTGCCGCCGGTATCCACGAGGTAGCTGACGGAGCCGGGGGTGTGACCGGGGGTGGGCAGGACGCGGACGTCCACGCCGCCGTAGCGGGCCGTGCGGTACTCGGGCACCACGCCGTCCACCCGCACCGGCTCCAGCAGCGAGAATCGGTCGTCGCGCAGGTCGTAGTCGTTGCTGATGCGCCGCCCCTGCCACATCTCGCCGACCTTCTCGAACAGGTCGCGCTCGACCGGCGGCACGTGCACGGCCACCCCCGCCTCGACCGCTTGGGCCAGGCCTTGTGCCTGGTCGCGGTGGTGGTGTGTCATGAGAACATCGGTGAGCCGGTCGAGGCCGAGCTCCTCCAGGAGGTCAAGCACCCGGCCGGAGCCGAAGTCGATGGCGATCCCGGTGCGTTCCGTCCCCGGCTGGGCGGGAGCCGCGATGACATAGACGTGGCAGGTGTCCAAAATCCGGAACACCCCGGGCAAAACTTCGGTCACATCCTCACTCACGGGGCGTGAGTCTATCCGGTATCGTTCCCACAATGCATGCCCTGGACTGGATCGTCCCCTTTCCGAGAACGCTCACGACCGGCCGCTCGCACGTGGACCTCAGCGGATGCCGCATCCAGCCGGGCTCCGCACCCTCCACTGCCACCGCCACCGCCGCTTTGCGCGCCCTCGAACCGGCGGACGCGCCCGCGGGAGGGTCGGGTGAGCCGGTGACGGTGGAGGTCCGGGTCGACGCCGGGGCGGGGCTGCCGCCGGAGGGCTACACGCTGAGCGCCGCCCGCGACCGCGTGCTGATCGTGGGCGCGGACCCCGCGGGCGCGTTCTACGGCGCGCAGACCCTGCTGGCCCTCGCCGGGCCCCCGTGGTCGTCGTGCCCGGAGCATCGGGTGTGCGTGCCGGAGGCCGAGATCCGCGACTGGCCCGACCTGCCGCTCCGGGGCACCATCGAGGGTTTCTACGGCACCCCGTGGACCCACGCCGACCGCATGGAACACCTGCGCTTCTCCGGCAGGCACAAGCTCAACGCCTACGTCTACGCCCCCAAGGACGACCCGTTCCACCGGGAGCGGTGGCGGGAGCCGTACCCGGAGGGGGAACTGGCGAGGCTGGCCGAGCTGGTGACGGAGGCGGCGGCGCGGCACGTCAGGTTCGTGTTCGCGCTGAGCCCCGGCCTGTCCATGGTCTACGGCGACGCCGGCGAGCGGGCGGCGCTGCGCGCGAAGGCCGAGCAGGTGTGGGAGGCGGGGGTCAGGGAGTTCGCGCTGCTGTTCGACGACATCCCGCCCGAGCTGCAGCATGAGCCCGACAAGCAGGAGTTCGGCACGGAGGAGGGGGCGAGCGCGAGCGCCCACGCGGCCGTCTGCCGCGACTTCGCCGAGAAGTTCCTCGCCGTACGCGGGGCCGACCGGCCGCTGACCATGGTGCCCACCGACTACGCGGGCACCGCGAGGACGGCCTACCGCGACCGGCTCGCCGCCGAGCTGCCAACGGACGTGCTGGTCTGGTGGACCGGGCCCGACATCGTGGTGGGCGAGATCTCCGCGCGGGACATGACAGCCGCCGCGGCCTCCTACGGGCACCGGATCGCCCTGTGGGACAACTTCCCCGTCAACGACTTCGACTTCGACCGGGTCTTCCTGGGCCCGCTGACCGGCCGGGCGACGGAGCTGGACGGCGTCGCGCTCGAGGGCATCACGGCCAACCCGATGGTGGAGGCGGCGGCGTCGCGGATCGCGCTGACGACCGTGGCCGACTATGCCTGGCATCCGGCGGCCTACGATCCGGCCCGGTCGCACGAGCGGGCCGTGCGGCTGCTGCCGGGCGCCGCGGAGCTGCTGCCGCTGGTGGAGGCGTGCTCGTCCTGGCCGCCCGGCGCCGACCAGAGCCCGGGACTCACCTCGTTGTGCGCGACCGCGCTGAAGGGCGAGCCCTCGGAACGACTGCGCGCCGAGCTGACCCGGCTGGCCGGGCTGCCGCTGGACGTGCCGGGACCGATCGCCGCCGAGCTGGCCCGTTGGGTGGCGGCCGCCAAGGACATGGCCGTGGCGGGCCTGGCAGCCCTCGACCTGCTCGACGCCGGCCCGGACGCCCGTCCCGCCCGCGCACCCGCCGTGGCGCGGGCGCTGGCCAGGGCCGAGGAGCACAAGGCGAACGTCCTGCGCCGCGTGGTCCCGCCGTTCGTCCGCGCCGCCCTGGAACAGGCCGGCCCCTGACCGCCCCTGACCGCCCGCGCCGCGGCGCGGGCGGGGTCGTCACAGGGCGAGCACCTGGCCGGCGGCGGACAGCTCCTCCTGGAGGGCGGTGACGTCGATGTCCTGCACGGCCTTGCCGCTCTCGGCCGCCCGCACCGCGGCGAGCCCGGCGGCGTGGCCGAGCATCTGGTACTGGACCTCCATCCGGATGGAGGAGAACGCCACGTGCGAGGCCGACACGCACACCGGCACCACGAGGTTGGCGCATTCCACGCGCCGCGGCACGATCGCCGCGTACGGGATCTGGTAGGGGGCGACCCCCACCGACAGGTAGCCCTCGGTGACGACCATCGGCACCGGGTCGGGGTGCTCGTACACCCACCGCCAGGTCCGCTGCACCTCGCGGATGTCGAGGTGGTACGACCCCATAGCGATGACGTCGGCCTGCGGGCGGCTCTGGACGAGGTCGTGTTCCGTCAGGTGCCTGTCCCCCAGCATGCGCCGCGCCTCGCGCACGTACAGCTGGTGGGGCAGGTGACCGGTGTCGGCGAACTCGTCGGGCGGCAGTCCCCAGCGCCCCAGCTCGGCCCGCACGCTCGCGGGCACCTCGGGATCGTGGGAGAGGAAGTACAGCAGGTCCTGGGCGTGGTGCAGGTGGTGCAGCCGGATGCGTTCGCGCTCGTCGGGGCCGGCGCCGGGGTAGTCCCAGGCGGAGCGGTCGAGCACGCTGAGGGAGAACGGCCCGAGCGAGTTGCCGTCGCACTTGCCGTTCGGGAGGTTCGGCGCCAGTCCGACGAGACGTCCGGCGCGGGGCTCGACGCCCTGCTCGCGCCAGTGCCGGAACAACCGCCGTCCGAGCTCCCAGTGCTCCTCGTCGTAGCCGGGCCGGCGCTCGATCGGGATGCGGTCGGGCGCGCTGGTCAGGCAGACGCGGTAGCCGTACGACATGACGCCGCCGTCGCCCTCGCCCACCTCGGCCATGGGCCCGTCGGCGACCTGCGGCAGGAGCGTGCCGTCGGCGCGGAACGGCGAGATCCACGGCGGGAAGTTGTGCATGCCGGGCACGACCTCGCGACGCCCTGCGAAGGTCTCCCCGTGCAGGGTGCGGTCCTCCCTGCCCACCCGGTACGACACGCCTGCGGCGGCCATCAGGTCGCCCTCGTAACCGGCGTCCACGAAGGCGCCGGCGGTGTAGTCGCCCTGAGGGGTGACGACGGAGAGGATCCGTTCACCCGAGGTGACCACCGTGCGGAGCGGGGCGTCGTACACGACCTCCACGCCGGCGCTTTCCAGCCACGACACGAAGATCGCCTCGGCGACGTGCGGCTCGGGACCCGCGTAGTGGCCGGGCTCGACGCCGTAGGCGGCGGCGACGGCCCGGCGGAACTCGGCGGCCATCCCGCCGAGCACGCGCGAATCGCCGATGTCGGTGTAGCCGAGCCCGCCTGAGGTCATGCCGCCGACGTGCCTGCCGGGTTCGAGCAGCACGGTGTCGAGGCCGCGGCGGGCGGCCGCGACGGCGGCGCACACGCCCGCGGACGTCGCGCCGTACACGATCACCTCGGCCTGCCTCATCGCCGCCACCACTTCGCCACCTGGCGCAGGTCATCGCCGGTGATCCGCTCGCCGGTGTTGTCGATGGACTCGACGTAGTACAGGGCGGGCACGCCGAGCGAGGGCTGCTCCCGCGCGTACGCGAGCCAGTCGGCCCTGCTGGGCATGGGCCACTGGTCGGTGTCGACGAGGTGCTCCGGCATGGCGTGCGCGGCCACCGCGTGGCGGAAGCGGAGCTGGTCGACGGCGGGCACGGGCTCGCCGCGGGCGTCGAGTTCCAGCACGTCGTTGAGCCTGATCATGTCGGTGACGTCCCCGAACGCGGGGTGCGGGGTGTGGGTGATCATGAGGGCGTCGGGTTTGACGCGTTTGGCGGCGGCGTACATGGTGGCGAGCAGCTCGTGCAGGAGAGAGAACCCCCACGTGGAGCCGTACGCCTTGAGGTGCGACCCGCTGGGGAACCACTGCGTAAAGTCGATCTTGAACCCGTCGGCGTCGAGGTCGCCGAGCAGCCGCCGCATGATCTCGCCGACCCTGCGCCGGTAGGCGGGGTTCGACGGGTCGGCGGCCACGGCGCGGCCCGCGGCGTCGGTCACGCACTCCCCGGCGGGCAGCCCGTCGGGCGACCACGCGCGCCACCACAACAGCACCCGCTGCCCGCGCGCGTGCCGGCCGGCGATCCATTCGCGCAGTCCGGGCCATTTGGCGGGGTCGGGCTCCTGGTTGCCGTAGGTGAGCTGCCACCGGTCGTCGATGACGACGGTGGCGGGCACGACGCCGTGCTCCTCCAGCCTGGCCAGCCACTCGTCGTAGAGGTCCTGCCGGGACAGCTCGACCGGGGAGCGGCCGGCGGCCCGCGCGCACTGGGCGCCCCAGCCGCAGAAGATGGTCCCGCTCCACCAGTCGTGCCGCTCCGCGACCGGGCCCCGGGGGGCCAGGCCGTGCTCCACGAGGTCCTCCCGGTGATGGGAGACGGCCTCCCAGGGGGACGACGCCGCCCGGAAGATCACGACCGGCGACGTCCACGCACCGCTCACCGCCGTCTGGCACTCGTAGTCGAAGTGCAGCAGCGCGCCGCCGTCGAGGGGTTCGTACCGGAGCTCGGTGAAGGTCAGGTCCGCGATCCCGGCGCGGACCGACGCGCCGAGCCAGGGGCCTTCCGGTACGGAGGTCGCGCCTCCGTCAAGCTCCCCCTTGCCGAAGGCGAGGGCCAGCGGCGGCGGCGAGAAGACGGCGTGCAGGCGGCCCGGCGAGGCGTCGCCGATCACGGTGAGGGCGAGCGGCGCCGACACCGGCCGCACCACGTGCACGGGGTGCGTGGGCGTGGGGTTGAAGACGCCGCGCGCGTGCACCGCCGAGCGGAACGTGCCGGCCGCGCGGGTGTTGAGCACGGCCCGCCCGCCGAGCAGCGTCACGTCGCTGATGACGCCGTCGCCCTCGACCCGCACCTCCAGCGCGATCGTCTCGGGCGTGCAGGTGAGCCGGACGGTCTTGGCCTCCCACGCGGTGGAGCGCTGCGGGAAGTCGAAGACCGCCACGTCGCCGCGCTCGGCGAGCACGGGCGGCAGGGTCTCGTACGTCTCGTCGCGGTCGCTTCTGGTGGCGACGGAGGCGATGAGACTGAGCGTCATCCAGCCTTCCAGCTCGGCGCTGGGGTCGGTGCGCGAGACGGTCAGCCGGTAGTGCCCGCTGTCCAGGTGGTAGGCGGTGTCCGTGGTGGTGATCCGCATGGTCTAGCCGTAAGCCTCGATCCTGGGCAGGGCGGGGGCGGCGCCGCCCCCGGCGATGAGCCGGGCGTAGTAGCGCCCGGAGTCCTTGATCGTCCGGGCGCCCGTCGCGTGGTCGACGTGGACGAGCCCGAACCTGGGCCGGTAGCCCAGCGCCCACTCGAAGTTGTCCATGAGCGACCAGTGGAGGTAGCCGCGCACGTCGGCGCCCGCGTCGATGGCCTCGCCGACGGCCGCGACGTGGTCGCGCAGAAAGGCGATCCTGCGCTCGTCGTGGACCTGGCCGTCGTGGGAGGGCGTGTCGCCGAAGACACCGCCGTTCTCTGTGATCATCAGTGGCGTGCCGGGGAAGCGGCGGCTCAGGCCGATCAGCAGGTCGCGCAGCGCGCCCGCGTTGATCTCCCAGCCTTCGTCGGTCCGTGCCACGTCGCCGCTGGGTCCGACGACCCGCCAGGGGAACGGGCCCGGCGGAGCCGCCGCCATGACGCGCCTGGTGTAGTAGTTGACTCCGAGGAAGTCGCTGCGCCCGCCGATGGCGGCCTCGTCGCCGTCCTGGATGAAGTCCAGGCCGTGGCCGAGCGCCCGCTCCCAGTGCCCGCGCATGTCGGCGGGATAGCCGCCGGCGAGCAGCGGGTCGAGGTACCACCGGTTGACGTAGCCGTCGGAGCCGGTGGCGGCGGCCCGGTCGGCCTCGCTGCCGGTGGCCGGGTCGCAGGGGAAGAGGCTGAGCGTCGAGCCGGCCAGCACGCCGGGATGGGCGTGCAGCACGTCGGCCGCCGCGCCGTGGCCGAGCAGTACGTGGTGCCCGGCCTTGACGGCCGTGCCGGGGTCGGCGACGCCGGGGGCGTGCAGCCCGAGCTGGTAGCCGAGCAGCGCGATGATCCACGGCTCGTTCTGCGTGATCCACCAGGTGACGCGGTCGGCCAGCCGCCCGGCGCCCGCCTCGGTGTAGGCGGCGAAGGCGGACACGGTGGCCCGCTCGGCCCAGCCGCCGGTCAGCGCGGAGGGCATGTCCCAGTGGTTGAGCGTGAGCACGGGCTCGGCCCCGGCGTCGAGCAGCGCGTCGGCGAAGCGCTCGTAGTGGTCGAGCGCCTTGGGGTCGGGGTGCGCGCCGTCGGGCATGACCCGCGACCAGCCGGTGGAGAACCGGTAGGCGCGCAGCCCGAGCTCCTTGACCAGCTCGACGTCCTCACGCCAGCGCACGTAGGAGTCGCACGCCCGGGAGCCGTCGCCGCCGCCCTCGACGGCGCCGGGCCGGCGGCAGAACACGTCCCACACCGACTCGCCCCTGCCGTGGTGGCCCTCGATCTGGTACGCGGACGTGCCCGCGCCCCACAGGAATCCGTCGGGGAAGCTCATCCCTTGCTCCCGGTGGTCGCGATGCCCTTGACGAAGTGCTTCTGGCCGAGGAAGAACAGAATGATCATCGGGATGGTGGTGATCACGCTGGCCGTCATGACGATCTCCCAGTGCCACTCGCCGCCGAACCCGAACTGGTCGAGCAGCGCCTTCAGCCCGCGCGGCACGGTGAACGTGCTGGAGTCGCGCAGGTAGATGAGCGGCCTCATCAGGTCGGTCCACGCCGCCTGGAACTCGAACAGCAGCGTCACCACGACCGCCGGCTTGCACAGCGGCAGGGCGACCCGGGTGAAGATCTGCCAGTTGTTCGCGCCGTCGATCTTCGCCGCCTCGAACGGCTCGCGCGGCAGCCCGAGGAAGAACTGGCGCAGCAGGAAGATGTAGAAGGCGCTGCCGAACAGGTTCTGGGCCCACAGCGGGGTCAGCGTGCCCACCATGCCGAGCGAGTTCCAGATGAGGAACACCGGGATCATGGTGACCGCGCCCGGCAACATCATGGTGCCGAGCACGACGCTGAACAGCGCGCCCCTGCCGGGGAAGCGGAAGTAGGCGAAGCCCCACGCCACCATCGCGCTCGTGACCGTCACGGCGACCGCCGCGAGCACGGTCACGAACAGCGTGTTCACCATCCACAGGGCCAGCGGCGCCTCCTGCCAGACCTGGATGTAGTTGTCGAAGGTGAACGTCTCCGGGATCAGCCGGTGGTCGAACACCTCGCTGCGCGGCTTGAAGGAGGCGCTGAGCAGCCAGACGAACGGGTAGATGAACGCGATGGCGAACGCGCTCAGCGCGGTCCAGGTCAGGATCAGCCGGGCGCGCCTCACGGGTTCCCCCCTTCGTAGTGGACGAACCGCCTGGTCACCAGGATCTGCACGATCGTGATCGCCATGATCACGACGAACAGCAGCCAGGCCAGGGCCGAGGCGTAGCCCATGTGCAGGAACTCGAACGCCTGCTGGAACAGGTAGATGGCGTAGAAAAGCGCGGCGTCGTTGCTGTAGGTGGTGTTGCCCGAGCCGAAGAAGGCGGTGTACGCCTCCGTGAACGACTGCAGGGCGTTGATGCTGTCCACGATGAACAGGAAGAACAGCGTGGGGCTGATCATCGGCACGGTGATCCGCAGCGTGCGCCTCCACCAGCCGGCACCGTCGACGACGGCGGAGTCGTACAGCTCCTGGGGGACGCCGCGCAGCGCGGCCAGGATGATGACCACGGACGCGCCGACGGTCCACAGGCTCATCAGCACCAGGCCGGGCTTGACCCAGTTGGGGTCGGTCGTCCAGGCGGGGCCGTCGATGCCGAAGATGCCGAGGAAGCCGTTGATGAGGCCGCTCTGCCCGTTGAACAACATCAGCAGCAGGATGCCCACGGCGACCGGCGGCGTCATCTTGGGCAGGAAGAAGGCCGTGCGGAAGAAGCCGGTCGCCTTCGTGGCGCTGTTGAGCAGCAGTGCCAGGCCCAGGGAGACGACCAGCTGGGCCGGGACCGACATCACCATGAAGATGAACGTGTTCTTCAGCGCCAGGCCGACCTTGGGATCCTCGAACAGGGTCCGGTAGTTCTCGAGCCCGACGAACGACGGGTCATTGATCACGTCGTAGTCGGTCAGCGACAGGTAGGCGCTGTTGATGACGGGCCACGCGGTGAAGATCAGGAAGCCGAGGATCCAGGGGCTGATGAACAGCAGCGCCGCCCTGGTCTCGACGAACCGCATGGACCTCCGGAACAGGGGCCGGGAGTGGGATGGGGAGCGGGGCATCTCAGTTCGTACGCTTCGTCCAGCCGGCCCATGCCTCGTCGAGCGCCTTCTGGGCGTCCTGCTGGGCCTTGTCGAGTGCGGCCTTCGGCTCGTCCTGGCCGTTGAGCACCCGGTTCACGGCGCCCTGCCAGGCGTCCTTGAACTCCTTGTCGGCCGGGTTGGCGGGAAGGCTGAAGGTGTTCGCGTTGGCCTCGTACATGGCCTTGACGCCGGCGTCCCAGGTCGCGCCGCCCGAGGTGAGCATCTTCTCGATCTCCGTGTCGGCCTTGACGTTGCCGGTGAGCACGCCGGTGAACGGCTTGCCGTCGGCCTTGCGCTCGTCCAGGCGGGCCTGGGCGGCGGCCTTCCAGGTGTCGACGAGCGTCATGGTCTTGGCGAAGCGGCAGGCGGCGCCGGGGTTCTTGGAGCCTTTGGGGATGGCCCAGGACGAGCCGGACGAGTACGCCAGGGGCTTGCCCTGAGGGGTGCGGAAGGTGTCGAAGACCAGGGGCGCCTTGGGCGAGACGTCGTTGAGGACGTTGACATACCACTGCTCCATCGGCATGGCGCCCAGCTCGTTCTTGGCGAACTGGTTGCCCTTGCCGAAGAAGTCGGCGGAGTCGCGCACGGCCTTGACCTTGGCGAAGCCGCCCTGCGCGGTGTAGATGCCGACGGCGAACTCCAGCGCCTGGACCACGGCGGGGCTGTTGAGCTGGGCCTTCTTGCCGTCGGCCGACAGCAGGTCGGCGCCGTTGGCCTTGGCCCACAGCGGCAGGAACTCCGGCAGCTTGCTGTCGTAGCCGATCACCTTGAGCTTGCCGCCCGGGGCCTTGAACAGTTTCTTGGCCGCGTCGGTGACCTTGCTCCAGTCGGAGCCGTTGACGTCCTCGATCGTCAGCCCGGCCGACTTGAGCAGGTCGCCGTTGGCCATGGTGATCTGGACCTGGTTGAACTCGGGGATGGCCCAGATCTGCTCGCCGAACGTCACCTGGCCGAGCGCGTTCTTGTTGTACATCGAGGTGTCGATCGACTCGCCCTTGATGCACTCGGTCAGCGGCATGATCGCGCCGCGTGAGGCGAACGTGCCGATCTGGTCCCGGTTGGCGTAGATGATGTCCGGCGGGTCGCCGGCGGCGACCGCGGACAGGAACTGCTGGATGTCGAGGTCGCCCTCGATCAGCTTGATCTTCGCGCCGCCGAGGGCCTTCTCGGCCAGGTCGACGCGGGTCGTCCCGATCTCGTCGGTCGCGCCGAAGCCCATCACGGAGATGGAGCCGCTGAAGGTGGCACCGGGGTCGAACTGGCCGGCCGACGGGGTCGCCGCGGCTCCGCCACCGGTGCCCTTGGCACACGAGGTGAGGGCCAGCGCCAGCGACACGGACAGGACGGACCAGCGGACGAGGGGGGATCTCATGGGGTTTCGCCTCCACACTGAACAAGCGGGGCATCAGGCATGCTGATGACGGCCACGTGGCGCCAGGCCAGTGTGGCAACGTTCACACATCTGAGAACGTACCCATATCGCCGAAAAGGCGTCAACCACTCAGATCACTGCGTTTCAGTGTCGTAACAACGAACATCGGTGTGGGGACGCCCGCCCAAAGGCCGCAAACCCCTATGAGACAGCCCGAGACAGCCCGAGACAGTACAAAGGGCCCGGTCTGGCAAGGCCGGGCCCTCGGGGAGAAAAGTGTCAGTGCTTGACGGCCTTCTCCGAGCCGACGCCGGTGAGGGAGCGGACCTCGATCTCGGCGTACTTGGCGGCGTTGTACTCCTTGCTCATGATCGTGCCGATCCAGCCGCAGAGGAAGCCGATCGGGATCGACAGGATGCCCGGGTTGCTCAGCGGGAACCAGGCGAAGTCGGCGTCCTTGAACAGCGCCGCCTCGCTTCCGGAGACCACCGGCGAGAAGATCACCAGCAGCAGGGCGGAGAGCAGGCCGCCGTAGATCGCGCTGACCGCGCCGGAGGTGTTGAACCTCTTCCAGAACAGGCTGTAGAGGATCGCCGGCAGGTTGCCCGAGGCGGCGACGGCGAACGCCAGCGCCACCAGGAAGGCGACGTTCTGGCTCTGCGCCAGGATGCTCAGGCCGATGGCGATGGCGCCGATCACCAGCGCGGAGATCCTGGCCACCACGACCTCCTGCCGCTCGCTGGCCTGGCCGCGCCGGAAGACGTGCGCATACAGGTCGTGGGCGAAGCTGGAGGAGGAGGCGAGTGTGAGGCCGGCCACCACCGCCAGGATCGTGGCGAAGGCGACGGCGCCGATGAACGCCAGCAGGATCGTGCCGCCCACCGGGCCGAAGATCTCCTCACCGATCCGCAACGCGAGCAGCGGCGCCGCCGTGTTGCCTCCCGGGTCACCGGCGACGATCTCCTCACGGCCGACCAGGGCCGCGGCGCCGAAGCCGAGCACCAGCGTGAGCAGGTAGAACACGCCGATGATGCCGATGCCCCACAGCACGGACTTGCGGGCGTCCTTGGCGGTGGGGACGGTGTAGAAACGGATGAGGATGTGCGGCAGGCCCGCCGTGCCGAGCACCAGGGCGAGGCCGAGGCTGATCAGGTCGATCTTGCCCGCGATGCCCTGCGCCTCGGTGCCGTACTTCAGGCCCGGGACGAGGAAGCTGCCGGTGTTGCCCGACGGCCCGCTCGTGGCCGCCGCCTGGCTCAGCAGCGCCGACAGGTTGAAGCCGAACTTGCTCAGCACCAGCACCGTCACCAGGGCGGCGCCGGTCATCAGCAGCACGGCCTTGACGATCTGCACCCAGGTGGTGCCCTTCATGCCGCCGAACACGACGTACACGATCATCAGCGCGCCCACGCCGACGATCGTCCACAACTTGCCCGCCTCCGACTCGATGCCGAGCAGCAGGCCGACCAGCGCGCCCGCGCCGACCATCTGGGCCAGCAGGTAGAAGATGCTGACGACGATCGTCGACGCCCCGGCGGCGGTGCGCACCGGGCGCGGGCTCATCCGGAAGGCGAGCACGTCGGCCATGGTGAACTTGCCGGAGTTCCGCATCAGCTCGGCCACCAGCAGCAGCGCGACCAGCCACGCCACCAGGAAGCCGATGGAGTACAGGAACCCGTCGTAACCTGACAGGGCGATGATGCCGGCGATGCCGAGGAAGGAGGCGGCCGACATGTAGTCGCCGCCGATCGCCAGGCCGTTCTGCGCGCCGCTGAAGGACCGGCCGCCCGCGTAGTAGTCGGCGGCCGTCTTGGTCTGCCGGCTGGCCCAGACGGTGATCCCCAGCGTCGCGGCGACGAACGTGAGGAAGAGGATCATCCCCAAGGTTGTCGAGCTCACTTGGTCTTCTCCTCAACCTCGTGACGGAGCTTGTCGGCGATCGGGTCGAGCGCCTTCTCCGCGTGCCTGGAGTACGCCCACGCGATGAGGAAGGTGGAGACGAACTGCAGCAGGCCCAGAATGAGACCCACGTTGATGTCGCCCCACACCTTGATTCCCATGAAGTCGCGCGCCCATCCCGACAGCACCACGTACAGCAGGTACCACGCGAGGAACGCGACGGTCATGGGGAAGGTCCAGCGGCGGAATCGCCTCTTCAGATCCTGGAACTCACTGCTCCCCTGCACTTTTTCATAGACCGATGCGTCATGTTCTTGAGTCGTCACGAGCCCTCCACTGTGATGCGGATCACGCCCAACGTAAGAGCGCAACCTACCGGTCGTGGAGATCTACGGCCGAGTTGTTCGGCGAGCCGCCGCCGCTCGGCGCTTAGTTGGGACTGTCCTGCGGTGAAAGGTCTGTATGACGCGGTGAGCGGTCGGCTTTCCCTTTCACCCCTTTACGGCCCCAGCGGTGAGCCCTTCGACGATGTAGCGCCGGATCGCGGCGAAGAGCACCAGCGTGGGCACCACCGAGATCACCGTGGCGGCCGCCATCGAGCCCCAGTCGATGTCGTACTGGGTGATGAAGGAGTTCATGGCGACCGGGATGGTCTTGGCGTCCTCGCTGTCGATGAAGGTGATCGCCAGGAACAACTCGTTCCAGCACTGCACGAACGCGAAGATGAACGTGGCCGCGATGCCCGGCAGCATGACCGGGATCACCACCCGGACCATCGCCACCAACCGCGAGGCGCCGTCGACCTGCGCGGCCTCCTCCAGCGCGACCGGCACCCGCTCGTAGAAGCCGCGCATGATGATCGTGGCGAACGGCACCAGCATCGCGACGTACACCAGCATGAGCCCGGCCAGCCGGTTGAGCAGGTCGAGGTCCGACATGAGCAGGTAGAGCGGCCCGAGCGCGATGAACAGCGGGATCATCTGGGTGACCAGGAAGGCGAGCATCACCGCTCCCCTGCCGGGAAAGGCGAAGCGGGCCAGCGTGTAGCCGCCCAGCACGCCTATGGAGGTCACCACCCCGGCCGCGACCAGGGAGACGATCAGGCTGTTGCCCAGGTAGACGCCGAAGTCGGCGAAGGAGAACAGCTCCTCGTAGTGCTCGAACGTCACCTCGCCCGGCCAGTACTTCAGCGGCATCGAGAAGATCTCGGACTTGGGCTTCAGCGAGGTGACGAGGATCCAGTAGAGCGGGAAAAGCGTGACCAGCAGCCAGGCGCCCAGCACCACAGCCTTCACCGCGGTCGCGACGTGTCTCATCGTGCCGTTCATCGGGCCTTCTCGAATCGGGTGGCGTTCAGGTAGAAGACGCTGAAGGCGAGCAGCAGGCCGAGCACGAGCAGGCCGACCGCGCCCGCGCGGCCGTAGTCGCCCCCGATGACCTGCTGGATGAGGAAGGTCGTGATGATGTCGGTGCTGCCCGCGGGGCCGCCGCCCGTCATCGAGTAGATGAGGTCGGGGAAGTTCAGGATCCAGATGATGCGCAGCAGCACGATCAGCGCCAGCGTGGGCCGGATGTGCGGCAGCGTCACGTGCCAGAACTGCCGCATGCGGGAGGCGCCGTCCACGGACGCCGCCTCGTAGAGGTCACGAGGCACCGACTGCAGCGCGGCCATGATCATGATGGCGAAGAACGTGACGCCGTACCAGATGTTTGCCACGATCACCGAGGTCATCGCCCAGCCGGGGGTGGCGAGGAAGCCGATGCGCTCGTCGATGACGCCCGCCTTCAGCAGCAGGTCGTTGATCACGCCGAACTGGCCGTTGAACATCCACCGCCACAGCAGCCCGATGAGAAAACCCGACATGGCCCACGGGAAGAACACCCACGCCTGGTAGAGGCCGCGACCGCGGAAGTGCCTGCGCAACAGCAGCGCGAGCCCGAAGCCGAGGAAGAACTGGAAGAACAGCGACACGACGACCCACGTGCCGGTGTTGCGCAGCGCCGTCCAGAACCGGTCCTCGGCCAGCACGGCCCTGAAGTTCTCGAACCCGGTGAACGGCGTCGAGGTCAGGTCGAACAGGTTGTAGCGCTGGAAGGCGATCACCGCGCCGCGGATCATCGGATAGTACGTGAACAGCGCCACGAAGACCGCGCCGGGCAGCAGGCACAGCAGGATGAAGCGTGCCCTGCGGAGCGTGAAGGCGCGGCCCGCGGGGGTGCGTGCCGTGCTCAAGAGACCTTCTTCGCCTGGTCCGTCCAGAAGGCGTCCCACGATTCGAGCACCTCGGCGACGGTCTTCTTGCCGGTGATCAGCGCCTGGATGTCACGGTCGGAGTCGACGGTGAACTGGCTCCAGCCCGGATAGTCCACCGGCCTGATCGTGATCACCTGCTTGGGATCCTCCTGCGCCTCGAGGTACGCCTTCCACGCGCCCTGCGAGAACTGCGGGTCGTTCTGGGCCTGCTTGGAGATCGGGATGAGCGAGTTGCCCTTGGCGAAGGCGATGCTCTGCTCGGCCTCCGACAGGAACTGCACCAGCTTGACCGCCTCCTTCGGGTGCTCGCTGAAGGAGGTCGCGCCCCATCCGGCGTAGCCGACGGGCTGGAAGGCGTAGCCGGTGGGCCCCTTCGGAATGGGAGCGGTGGACCAGGACGTGACGCCGCTCTCCTCCACCGACTTGATCACTTCGGGGTCCTGGATGAGCATGCCGGTGACGCCCGAGGTGAAGCCCTGCACCATCTCGGGGAAGCCCCACGACACCGAGTCGGGCGGCGAGGTCTCCTTGAAGATCTTGACGAAGAGCTCCAGGGCCTCGGCCGCCTCGGGGGTGGAGAAGATCGTGCTCTTGTCCTTCAGGAAGAAGGACTTCTCGGGGTCGAGCTTGTCGCCGTTGTACGCACTGATCATCATGACCGCGTAGTCGGCGCCGCCCTTGCCGCCCCTGAACGAGTAGCCGAACCGGTCGCCCGTGGTCATCTTCTTGCCGGCCTCGTAGAGCTCCTGCCAGGTGGCCGGCGGCCGGCTCATGCCCCAGTCCGTGCGGTAGAACAGCGTGCGCTGGTAGAACCCGTACGGGATGAGGTAGGGCTTGCCGCCGACCTCGACGGCCTTCTTCTGGGCCAGCTCGGTCAGGTCGGACCAGCCGGCCCAGCCGGTGGTGGGCAGTTCGGCCAGCCAGCCGTTGTTGGAGAACGACTTGGCCGTGTGGTCGCGCACCTCCAGCACGTCGAGGTCCTTCCTGGTCTGCAGGATCTGCAGGATCTTCTGGTCGGCGCTGTCGAGCGGGGGCGAGATCAGCTCGACCTCGATGCCGGGGTTCGCCTCCTCGAAGTCGGCGATCAGCTTCTTGATGAGTTTCGTACGGTCGGGGCTGGTCAGGCTCTCGATCATGCGCAGGCGTACCTCTCCCGAGGACGAGCCCGAGCCGCAGCCCGCGAGCACCAGCGTGACGGCGACCGCGGTCGCCAGAAGGGGGGTTTTCATGGCAGTTCTCCCGCGTGTTCTCGACAGCGCTGTCAGTCACGCTATGGTCAGCCGCGTTCGCCGGTCAATCGCCTGGCGCCGCCCCGCCTTCTAGGCGAGCGACGCCTCCAGGGCGTGATCGAGGTCCTTGATCAGCTCGTCGGCGGGCTCCAGCCCGACCGAGAGGCGGACGAGGCCGACGGGGATGCCCATGGTGGCGCGTACGCTCTCCTCGGTGGAGAGGGCGGGTGCGTTCACCAGACTCTCGAAGCCACCCCATGACACCCCAATCCTGAAATATCGCAATTTATCGAGGAATGATGCGACATCCTGGCGAGACTCCGTGTTCAGCACCAGGCTGAACAGGCTGGAGAACCCCGACATCTGCCGCAGCGCGGTCGCGTGCCCAGGATGCGACGGCAAGCCCGGATGGTGCACCGCCCGCACGGCCGGATGCCCCTCCAGGAAGGCCGCCACCGCCAGCCCCCGCTCCTGGTGCGCCGCCATCCGCACCGGCAGCGTGCGCAGCCCCTTGATCACCTTGGCCGCGTCGTGCGGCGACATGGCGGCGCCGTAGAGCTGGTACTCGGTCAGCGCCAGCGGCCGGATCAGGCGCGACGGCCCCACCACGACACCGCCCACCAGGTCGCTGTGCCCTCCCACATATTTCGACAGGGAGTGCACCACCAGGTCGACGCCCATGGTCAGCGGCTTCTGGAAGATCGGCGTGGACCAGGTGTTGTCCATCACGCTCACCAGTCCCCGCTCCCGCGCCCACGCCGCCACCTCGGCGATGTCGACCACGGCGTAGGCCATGTAGGACGGCGACTCGAAGTAGAGTAGGCGCGTGCTCGACCTGATAGCGCTGTCACATCCCCCGAGGTCGTCGACGTGCGTATGCGTGACCCCGAACTTCTCCAGATAGCGCAGGAACTGAGTGGTCGGCCCGTAGACCGCGCCCAGCACCAGCACGTGGTCGCCCGCCGACACGAGCGACGAGACCGTCGCCGAGATGGCCCCCATGCCCGAGCCGAAGCACTTGGCCCGCTCCCCCCGCTCGAGCGCGGCCAGCTTACGCTGAGCGAGATCGACCGTCGGGTTGGTCCCCCGCCAGTAGACATAGCGCTCGTCCTCGTTCCTGACCGCCTCGCCGAGCTCCTCCGCCGTCGCGAACGCGAACAACGAGTTCTCGAACACCGGCGGGTTGACCGCGCCCAGCATCCACGGCTCGTCCTCACCCAACCGGCCACAGATCCATTCGTCATCCATGGGGGCACACTATGACAACGAGGGAACGGGCCGAGGGGCCTCTCCCGCGGACGAGCACGCGCAAGCCGACCATGGCCGACGTCGCCAGGCACGCGGGCGTGAGCCTCAAGACCGTTTCCCGCGTCGTCAACCAGGAGCCGCACGTCAGGGCGTCGCTGCGACAGCGGGTGCAGACCTCCATCAGCACGCTCGGCTACCGCCGCAACGAGGCCGCGGCCCGCCTCGCCAGAGGCGCCACCATGCTGACGCTCGGGCTGGTGATGGAGAACATCTCCAACGAGTTCTACTCCCGCCTGGCCGCCGCCGTCGAGGCCGCCTCGGCCGAGCACGAGGCGCTCGTCGTGTTCGGCTCGTACGAGGAGAGCCCCGACAAGGAGCGCATGCTGATCGAGTCGATGTACACCCGCGGCGTCGGCTCCCTCATCGTCGTCCCGTCGGCCGCCGACCACGGCTGGCTGGCCGAGCACGCGAGCCTCACCACGGTCTTCGTCGACCGCGTGCCCTTAGGCCTGGAGGCGGCCGACGTCGTCATGCTCGACGACGTGCGCGGCGGCCGGGCCGCGACCGAGCACCTGCTCGCCGGCGGACACCGCCGGATCGCGCTGATCTCCGACGACGACGGCGTCAGCTCCGTGCACGACCGCGCGAACGGCTACCGCCAGGCGCTGCGCGCCGCCGGGGTGCGGGCCGACGACGCGCTCGTGGTGCGGGGGGTGTTCGACCCCCGGCGGGTGTCGTACGAAGTGGGCAGGCTGCTCGACCTGGCCGACCCGCCCACGGCCTTCTTCGCCACCAACAACCGGGCCTCGATCGGCATCCTGCACGCGCTGCGCGAGCGACCCGAGCGGCCCGCGTACGTGGGGTTCGACGACTTCGCGCTGGCCGGCGTCTTCAACCCGGGGGTGACGGTGGTCCGCTACGACGTCGCCCACCTGGCCCGCAGCGCCGTCGACCTCCTGCTCCACCCCGCGAGAGGGCCCCGCAGGGTCAAGGTGCCGGTGGAGCTGGTCGCCAGGGGCTCCGGCGAGGTCCCACCCCCGTGACGGCCGGCTCCGCCCTTCAGGAGGAGCGTGGCCGCCAGTCGCCGCGGTCGAGGTCGAGGGCCTCGGGCGTGTGCAGCCTGACCATCGTCCTGGCCACGCCGAGCGGCACACGGTCCGGGGTCAGGAACGACACCGACACCATCACGGCGAACGCGATCGGCACCGTCCAGGCGGCCGGCTGGGCCAGCAGCGCCCCCGCCGGCCCGTCGAACGGCCCGGCGGTGATCGTGACGAGCACCGCCGCGCAGGCCAGCCCGCCGCCCACGAACAGCCCGGCCAGCGCCCCCGTGGTGCTCAGCCGCCGCCACCAGATGCCGAGCACGAGCAGAGGGCAGAACGACGAGGCCGCCACCGCGAAGGCCAGCCCCACCACGTCCGCGACGGGCAGCGCCCGCGCCCACAACGCCAGGACCAGCGGCACCGCCACCGCCATCAGGGTGGCGATCCTGAACGAGCGCACCCCGCCCTTGAGCAGGTCCTGCGCGATCACGCCCGCCACGGACACGGTCAGCCCGGACGAGGTGGACAGGAATGCCGCGAACGCCCCGGCCGTGACGAGCGCCGTCAGCAGGTCGCCCAGCGTACCGCCGATCATGCGCGAGGGCAGCGTCAGCACGACCGCGTCCGTCCGCACCAGATCGGGCGCGTAGATGCGGCCCAGCCAGCCGTACACGGCAGGGAGCAAGTAGAAGGCGCCGAGCAGCGTCAGCACCACCAGGGTCGTGCGGCGCGCGGCCCTCCCGTCGGGGTTGGTGTAGAACCGCACGAGCACGTGCGGAAGCCCCATGGTGCCCAGGAAGGTGGCCAGGATCAGCGAGTACGTCGTGTAGACCCCGTACTCCTTGCCGCCGCCCAGCGGCACCTGCCAGGTGGCCTCGTCCAGCGCGGTGACCCCCGGCGCTCCGTCGGCCTGCCAGGCCATCAGCAGGAACACCAGCGGCACGGCCAGCGCGGTCAGCTTGAGCCAGTACTGGAAGGCCTGCACGAACGTGATGGACCGCATGCCGCCCGACAACACGTTCACCGCGACGACGCCCGCGACCAGCAGCCCGCCGGCCCACACGGGCGCGCCGGTGATGGTCCGCAGCACCAGGCCGGCGCTCTGGAACTGCGGCATCAGGTAGAGCCCGCCGATCAGCACGACGAGCACGCTCGCGGTGCGGCGCACGATCATCGACTCGAGCCTGGCCTCGGCGAAGTCCGGCAGCGTGTACGCCCCCGAGCGCCGCAGCGGCGCCGACACCAGCACCAGCAGCACCAGGTAGCCCCCGGTCCAGCCGACGGGCAGCCAGAGCATGTCCACGCCGAACGACAGGATGAGCCCGGCGATGCCCAGGAAGGAGGCCGCCGACAAGTACTCGCCGCCGATGGCGGAGGCGTTCCAGAGCGGGCTGACGGTGCGGGAGGCGACGTAGAAGTCGGAGGTGGTGCGCGAGACCCTGATCCCGAACGCCCCGATGAGGATGGCCGCGACCACGACCACCAGCACCGCCGTCAGGCTCATGCGCCCGGCTCCGCCCGGGATGCGTCCCTGCTCACCGGCGTTCGACCAGGTCGGAGAAGTGGCGTTCGTTGCGCTCGGCCTGGCGCACGTACAACCAGGCGCCGACGACGAAGGCGGGGTAGATCAACCCAGCGAGCACCGCCCACGCGAGGGGCACGCCCAGCAGGTGCACCTCGCTCAGGTCGGGCATCAGCAGGAACAGCAGCGGCAGCCCGCCGATCACGCAGGCCAGCACCGTGCACACGAACAGCGCCAGCCTGAACTGGGTGCGCAGCAGCGAGCGCATGTAGACCTCGCCGAGCCCGGTCTGCTCGTCGATCTCCCGGGTGGCCGGGTAGCGGGGCCGGCGGGCGGCGGTGGTGCGCGGGCTCGTCACGGTGATCCGCCGCGAGGTGGCCTCACGCGACAGGGGCGTCCTGCGGACCGGGCGGGCATCCTGACGGCGGGGCTCCTGGCTCATCGAATCTCCTTAAGCGTGCGGACCCCGGTCTTCAGCGTTGGCGAGGAAACGCAGTACGGCGCCGCAGATCGAACACACGCACTTCTTACGTGGAGTCGTCCGCCAAGCTGACCGCGTGGAAGCGCAGCGGCGAGGCCTCCTGGCGGGAACTCCGCTCGATGCTGGAGTACAAGGCGGCCTGGTACGGGCGGACGCTCGGGGCGGTGGACCGCTGGTTCCCGTCCTCCAAGTTGTGCTCGGCCTGCGGGACACTGCGGGAGAGACTGCCGTTGAACGTGCGGGAATGGCGCTGCGCCTGCGGCGCGATCCACGACCGAGACGTGAACGCGGCACAGAACGTGCTCGCCGCCGGGCTGGCGGAGAGCTGAAACGCCTGTGGAGCTGATGTAGGACCTCAAGGGCGCAAGCCTGGCGGGCGGCTGGCGGTGAAGCAGGAAGTTCAACCGGCGACGGTTGGAATCCCCCGGCTTCAGCCCTGGGGAGGAAGTCAATCGGGCCTGCCTTTCCTGGCCCTGGCGCGGCGCACCAGCAGGTCGCGCAGCTCGCGCGTGTGGCGGCGGCTGACCGGGATCTCGGTGTCGCCGACCCGGACCGTGCATTTGCCCGAGTCGATGTGCAGTTCCTCGATGTGCTTCACGGCCACCAGGTGGCTGCGGTGCACCCGCATGAACCCGGCCGAGGCCCACCGTTCCTCCAGGGTCGCCAGCGGGATGCGCACCAGGTGGCTGCCCCCTGCCGTGTGCAGCCGCGCGTAGTCGCCCTGCGCCTCCACGTAGATGACGTCGGCGCTGGACACGAAACGGGTGACCCCGCCCAGCTCGACCGGGATCGTGTCCGTCTCACCACCTTCCACTGGCACGTCGGCCGAGACCGCGACGCGCCTGATCGCCTCGGCCAACCGCTCGGGTCTGACGGGCTTGAGCAGGTAGTCCTCCGCCTTGATCTCGAACGCGTCCACCGCGTGCTCCTCGTACGCCGTCACGAACACCACGCGCGGCGGGTTCGCGAACTGCGACAGCAGCCGCCCGAGCACCACCCCGTCGAGCCCGCGCATCCGGATGTCGAGGAACACCGCGTCGATCGGCCTGCCGTCGGCGATGGCCCGGTCGAGCAGGCGCAACGCCGCCGCGCCGTCCCGGGCGGTCGCCACCTCGCCGATACGGGGATCGGCGCGGAGCAGGTAGGACAGGTCTTCGAGGGCCGGCAGCTCGTCATCGACCGCGAGGACCCGTAGTTGTGCCATAGACAGTGATAAAACCGACAAGAAAGATCGAGGTCAACGGGCAGAGACGCCTGGGTGATATTTCGGCAACCTGATGTTGACCTTGGTGCCCGCGCCGGCGCCCGTCTCGACGGACAGGCCGTAGTCGTCGCCGTACACGTGGCGAAGCCGCTCGTCCACGTTCGCCAGGCCGACGCCGCCCTTGGGGGCGATGTCGCCTGCGAGGATGCGGCGCAGCCTGTCGGGGTCCATGCCGAGCCCGTCGTCCTCGACGCTGATGCGGCACTCGGCGCCGGCGTCCTCGGCGACGATCGTGATCCGGCCGACGCCGTTGCGGCTCTCCAGACCGTGCCTGACGGCGTTCTCGACCAGCGGCTGCAGGCACAGGAACGGCACCGCGACCGGCAGCACCTCGGGCGCGATGCGGAGCGTGACCTGGAGCTGGTCACCGAACCTGGCCCGCTCCAGGATCAGGTAGCGGTCGATCGAGCGCAGCTCCTCCGCGAGCGTGGTGAACTCGCCGTGCCGCCGGAAGGAGTAGCGGGTGAAGTCGGCGAACTCCAGCAGCAGCTCCCTGGCCCGCTCAGGGTCGGTGCGGACGAAGGAGGCGATCGTGGTCAGGGAGTTGTAGATGAAGTGGGGGGAGATCTGCGCCCGCAGCGCCCGCACCTCGGCCTCCATGAGCAGTGTGCGCGAGCGGTCCAGCTCGGCCAGCTCCAGCTGCGAGTCGACCCAGCCGGCCACCTCCTGCGCGGCCCTGACCAGCCCGGCCGAGGCGTTCTGCCCGTAGGCGGCCAGCGCGCCGACCACGCGGTCGTCGGTCGTGAGCGGCACGACCACGGCCTGCCTGATCGGGCATTCGAGCAGGTCGCACTCGATGGTCAGCACCTGGGTGCGGCCGTCCTGCAGGGTCGCCTCGGCGTGCTCGAAGGCCGCGGCGGCATGGTGGTCGTCTCCGGCGCCGTCGTACACCAGCAGCCGCTCACTGTCGGTGATCGCGACGGCGGCGGAGCCGAGCAGGGCCCGCAGGTGCCGGGAGGCGCGCTCGGCGCCGTCGGCGGTCAGCCCGGCCCGCAGCGGGGGCCCCGCCAGGGAAGCGGTGTGCAGGGTCTCGAACGTGGCGCGCTCCGCCGGGCTGGTGCCGAGCTCCCTGCGGCCCCGCATGACCCGCCACAACACGATCGCGGGCACGCTGACGAGCACGGCCACGACGGCGACCCCGACGAGGTACTCCACGCGGCCTGAGCTTAACGAGTGCGTCGCAGGGCGACGGCGATCGCGTCGGCGTAGGAGGCGGCCTCGTCGGCGGATTCGTATTTCGTACGCGGCCAGAAGAAGCCCCGCAGGCCGTCCTTCCTGTTGCGCGGCACCACGTGCACGTGCAGGTGGGCCACGCTCTGGCTGACGCGGTTGTTCATCGCCACGAACGTGCCGTCGGCCTCCAGCCCGTCCTCCACCGCCCGCGCCATGGCCTGCACCCGCTCGAAGAACGGGCCGACGTCGGCGAGGTCGGTGAGCGTCTCGACGTGGGCTCTCGGCGCGACCAGCACGTGACCCTTGAAGACGGGACGCGTGTCGAGGAAGGAGACGGCCACGTCGTCGGAGTGCACGATGTGGGCCGGTCGCTCGCCCGAGACGATCTCGCAGAAGAGGTCGGCGCTCACCGGCCGGCCCGGTCCGCGAACGCCGTCCAGCTCGTCATGTTGGGCCCCGACCACTCCGCGGGCGCGTGCAGGAACCGCTCCCCCACCCGCTCGCTCAGCCGCCGCGGCACCTCGCTCACCTTGGCGCCCCTGCAGTGGTAGACCAGCCCGCCTCCGCGCTGTCCCATCGCCATCCACGGCAGCCACGGCGAGACGCGGCACCAGGAGAACACGCACGGCACTCCGGGAGCGCCGGAGCCGAGGTCTTTCGCCGCGACGAAGAACTGGAACAACTCCATCGCGCGGTACGTGTCGCTCGCGGAGTTGTCGGGGTAGTCGGCGACCTTGAGCGGCGAGGGGTAGGCCAGCCGGACGTCGACGTTGTAGACGACCTGGTCGCCTATGCGGGTCACGGGCACCGGATAGGCGCCGAGCCGCTGGTTCACCGGGTCGTTGAAGACGTGCTGCACCTCGACCGCCCGCCCGGTCAGCGGGTTGTCCCAGGTGTCGAGCACCTCGCGGGTCCGCGGGTCGAGATAGAGCGCGGCCTCCCTGGTCAGCAGCTGCCAGCCGCCGTCCGTCTCGACCGCCCTGGCCACGTTGAGCCCCTCGAACCCGAACAGGTGGTGCGGACCGTCGTCGTCCTGCCACCCGTAGACGTCGCCGGTCCAGTAGGAGATCGTCTCCGCCCCGTCGGCGGACGCGCGCACCCGGATGAAGTCCATGATCTGGAGCTTATCCGGTCCTTTTTCGCGACAGAGTGTCGCCATGTTGAGTGACATGGTGTCGCTCACCGAGCGGACCCACGTCACATCGAACTACCGCGGCCGCACCCTGCCACCGCGAACGTCACATCCTCCTGAGCCACCGCGGCCGGGCCGCCTGCTGCCTGGCACGCCGCTTCATCATCATCCTGCGCACCATGAAGCCGAGCACGGCGCCGAGGGCGGCGACGAGCAGCACGGGTCGTTTCCTCGCCTGCGCGGCGACGTCCCTGGCCTGCTCAGGGGTGCTCTCACGGGCCTTGCCCGCCACGTCCGAGGCCTTGCCCCTGACCGTCTCGGCCGCGTGTCCCGCCCTGCCCCTGGCAGTCTCCGCCACGCGACCCGCCCTGCCCTTGGCCGTCTCGGCCACGTGACCCGCCTTGTCCCTGGCCGTCTGCGCGGCGTGGCCGGCCCGGGACTTCACGTCGGCCTTGCCCGCCAGCGCGCTGACGGTCTCGCCCAGGTCTCTGCGGGTCTGCTGAATGTCCTTGCGCACGTCGTCCTCTTCCTCGTCGTCCGCCCCGCCCTCTCCCCTGAGCGACTCCTCCTCGGTCCGCTGGTTCCGCGCGGCCTCTGACCGCTCATCGGCGACGGGGGCTTCGGGGATGAAAACCTCGTGCTCCTCGCGGGCGGCCTCGGCCTGCCTCGCGTTCTCCGCCGCGCCCGGCCGCGTCGGGGGGACGTTGACGGACTCGCGCTCCGTCGACGTGCCAACGGTCGCCCTGTGCGCGCCGACGTCTCCTGCGTGCTGCTGCCCGGTGTATCCGGGATCGGTCTCGCTCATCGTCGTGCCTTCTCCTTGACCATGTCGATATCGGCTCTGACGCTCGCGAGGGTTTCCCTCGGGACCGGCGGACCGGCGCGTTTCACCTGTTTCCTGCCGGTCAGGCCGAGTACGGCGGCGACGATGAACAGGACCACCGCGACGATCGCGGCGGCCACCCAGCCGGGCAGGAACAGGGCGAGCAGCATGACGACGGCGGCCACGAGCGCGCCACCGCCGAACAACGCGACCACGCCCGCCGCGCCGAACAGCCCCGCGCCGAATCCCGCGTGCCTGCCCTTCTCCTGAAGCTCCATCCTGGCCAGGCGCAGTTCGTCCCTGACCAGTCTGGAGACCTGCTCGGAGAGGTCGTTGACCAGCTTGTGGGTGTCGTTCACGACGATCGCCTCCTCCGCTGCGGAAGGCGACTACCCAGACAACCGGCCTTCTATCACCCGCTGAAAAGCGCGAAGCTAGCGCCTGGCGGCCTTGAGGACGACGCGCAGGACCGACACCACGGGGTCGTTCTTGTCGGTTTCGCACCAGTTGTGCGGCTGCTTCGGCTTACTCCACGGGGACGGGAGCTCGCACGAGGGAGCCTGCGGCTTGGGACGCTCGCACCACGATCCGGGAGGGTTCATACCTTCATGCTACGCGGGCCGGGCAGCTCCCGGGTGCGTGGCGGCGGTAACCTGCCAGGGTGCGGGTACACGCAGTGTGGTCA